>CAIPNN010000175.1 GCA_903866425.1 uncultured Actinomycetes bacterium | reverse complement strand
GCCACTGCATCGTGATCATGACGTCGAACATCGGCGCCGCCACCATCACCCGATCCACCCCGCTGGGCTTCAGCGTGGCGGAGGAGGACGGCGGCATGGACTACGACGACATGAAGGGCCGCATCATGGGTGAGCTCAAGAAGGCCTTCCGGCCCGAGCTCATCAACCGCATCGACGAGATCATCGTCTTCCACCAGCTGTCCAAGGACGAGATCAAGCAGATCATCGACCTCATGCTGGTGCGCCTGCAGAGGCAGATGGCCGAGCAGGGCGTGACGCTGCAGCTCACCGACGCCGCCAAGGACCTCCTCGTCGAGGAGGGCTACGACCCGGCCATGGGCGCCCGTCCGCTGCGCCGTGCCATCCAGCGCCTGCTGGAGGACCCGCTCTCAGACGAGCTGCTCCGGGGCACGCTCACGGAAGGCCTGGTCATCGTGGCCGACCGCGACGGCGACAAGATGAGGATGGAGCGCCGCGAGGCCCCGGCCGCGCCGGAAGTTCCCGAGGCGGTCGCCGTGGGCGCCGACTCGGACTCGGACGCGGAGTAGTAACTGAGCCCGCCACGGGCCCGCAGCCAGTTCCTGTGTGATGGCTGCGGGCACGTGTCGGCTCGCTGGGTGGGCCGCTGCCCTGCCTGCGGCGAGTGGGACACGCTCAAGGAGTTCGCAGCGCCGAAGGCGAAGGCGTCCCGTGCAGCAGCGGCATCCGTGCGCGCCGCAGTGCCTCGACCTCTCGCCGAGGTCGAGCCCCTGTCGGAGGACCGCATCCCCACGGGAATAGCTGAACTCGACCGCGTGCTGGGCGGCGGCCTGGTTCCGGGTTCGCTGGTGCTGCTGGGGGGCGAGCCGGGAATCGGCAAGAGCACCCTGGTGCTGCAGGCGCTGGCGCACATGGCATCCAGCCGGACCGCCCTGCTGGTGACCGGCGAGGAGTCTCCGGCACAGGTGAAGGTGCGGGCGGAGCGCCTGGGCCCCGCATGCGGGGCCATCCAGGTGCTGCCCGAGACCCATCTCGAGTCGGTCATCCGGGTGCTCGAGGCCACCCCTCCGGGCGCCTGCGCCATCGACTCGGTGCAGACGCTGGCATCCGACGCGGTGGACAGCGCCGCGGGCAGCCCGGCGCAGGTGCGGCAGGTCACGGCCGAGCTGGTGCGCGTGGCCAAGCAGCACGGCACGGCCATGATCATCGTGGGGCAGGTGACCAAGGACGGAGGCCTGGCGGGCCCCCGGCTGCTCGAGCACATGGTGGACGCCGTCATCTCGTTCGAGGGTGACGACGTGCGCGCGCAGCGGGTGCTGCGGGCCCTGAAGAACCGCTTCGGGTCCACCAACGAGACGGGAATCCTCGAGATGCGGCCCGAGGGGCTGGTGTCGGTGGAGGACCCCGCGGCGATCTACCTGGCCGAGGCCGGCGAGCGCGTGGGGTCGTGCCTGTTCCCGGCCATCGAGGGCAGCCGCGCGGTGCTGGTGGAGAGACAGGCGCTGGTGGGCCCCACCGACATCGTGCCGCCGCGCCGTGTGGCAGGCGGCATTGATCGCACGCGGCTTGCGCAGGTGCTCGCCGTGCTCGGCCGCCATGCCGGGGTGCGGTTGGGTGATCAGGACGTGTTCGTGAGTGTCGCCGGAGGTGCCCGTGCGCCCGACCCGGCTGCAGATCTGGCCATTGCGCTCGCGGTGTCGAGCGCCGCGCGTGGCGAGCCGCTGCCCGGCCCGGTGGCGGCGATGGGCGAGATCGGCCTCACCGGCGCGCTTCGCCCGGTGGGGCATGCGGGCCGCCGCATGCGCATTACGGCTGACCATTCGGTGGCACGCCTGCTGTCGGGTCCGCTGGGTGATGTTGCGCCGGAGACGCCCCGGCCCGGCGCCGTACACCCCTCCACAGAGCTCAGAGACGCCATTCGTGAGGCATTTCGCCCCGTCGGGGGGTGACAGGCAGGCCTCCATCGTGCAATGCTCGGAGGCCGCTCGCAACGCGGTTGACGAAGGATCGCGGGCGGCATTCGTGGAAAGGCGTCCTGTTCCGCCGATTTCGGTGGGCATTTGACGTGGGAGGGGGGTGATCGCGACGTCCACTGACGGACATGGAACCGGTGCACCGGT
This sequence comes from uncultured Actinomycetes bacterium, assembly GCA_903866425.1. GTDB lineage: Bacteria > Actinomycetota > Thermoleophilia > Miltoncostaeales > Miltoncostaeaceae > SYFI01. The sequence continues at coordinate 9,834 of CAIPNN010000175.1, read as the reverse complement.
GACCGACCCGCCGCAGAGCGGCGGTGGCGACGTGCCCCCGAACCCGCCCCCGTCGAACTTCGGGCTGCCCTACCCGGGCCCGCAGCCGCGGCACCGGGAGGCCAACCCCGTGGTGCTCCGCGTCACCCAGACCGTGCTGGCCCTGCTCGGCGCCCTCGGCGCGTATCAGGTGGGCCGCAGCGTCGACTTCGGCAATCTCGTTGGTGAGTGGCTGCAGTACGCCCTCTACGCCGGCGCGATCATCGTGGGTGCGATGGTCGGCTGGGGCATCGGCGGCGTTGTCGGGCGCTGGCTGCCCTCGCGCATGCGTGCAATCGACAAGGCCGCCGACAAGCGGTCGGCCGGCGAACTCACTGTTGGTGCCGTGGGCCTGGTGGTTGGCCTTGTGGCTGCTGCGCTCGCGGGCATCGCCGTCGCGCGCCTGCCCGTGGTGGGGCCGTATCTGCTCTTGCCGGTCGTGCTGCTGGTGGCCTACATCTTCACGCGCATCGCCGCGCGCAAGCACGCCGACATCCTCCGCCTCGTGGGCATCCGCTCGCGCAGCACCAGCACCGTGCCGCCGCGCATCATCGATACCAGCGCCATCATCGACGGCCGCATCATCGACATCGTGCGCGCCAAGTTCCTACCCGGGCAGATCGTGGTGCCCACCTTCGTCATCGACGAGCTCCACCGCGTGGCCGACTCCGCCGACCCCGAGAAGCGCGCACGTGGCCGCCGCGGCCTTGATCTGGTGGAAGAGTTGAAGGCCGCAGGCGAGCAGCGCGTGCAGATCAGGAGCGGCGACCAGCCGGGCGCCGAGGGCGTGGATGCCAAGTTGGTGAGCCTGGCGCGTGACATGCACGGCGCAATCGTCACCACCGACTACGCGCTCAACAAGGTGGCCCGCATTCAGGGCATCGAGGTGCTGAACGTCAACGAGTTGGCCAACGCGCTCAAGCCCGCCGTGCTTCCCGGTGAGGCGCTCACGGTGCGGGTCATCCGTGAGGGCCGCGAGTACGGCCAGGGTGTGGGGTACCTCGAGGACGGCACGATGGTGGTGGTTGAGGGCGGCCGCTCACTGGTGGGCGGCGAGGCCGAGGACGTCGAGGTGACCAGCGTCATTCAGAACCCGTCGGGCAAGATGATCTTCGCCCGCCGCTTCGGCACGGCCTGAGGGCCGGCGGGCGACTGGGGTGGGTGCGGGCGCGATCATCGTGGCGGCGGGGTCCGGCGAGCGACTGGGCTACGGCCTGCCGAAGGCGCTCGTGCGGGTCGCCGGCAGGCCCTTGGTTGCATGGTCGGCCCAGGCATTCGCGGGCGCGCGCGGCGTTGACACCATGGTCGTCGTTGCCCCGCCGGGCGACGAGAAGGGCATCGCCGCCGCGCTTGGCGAGTCGCTTGGCGTGCACGCCATCGTGCCGGGGGGTTCGTCGCGCCAGCGTTCGGTCGCCGCGGGTATCGCGGCGCTGCCTGACAGCGTTGATGTGATCCTCGTGCACGACGCTGCACGGCCGCTCATCACCAGCGCCATGGTGGAGGCCGTGCTCGCGGGCCTCGATTCGCACGATGGCGCAATCGCAGCAGCGCCCGTGGCCGACACCCTCAAGCGCGCGGCGGCGGACGGCGTGATCGGCGAGACCGTCGACCGTGCCGGCCTCTGGGGTGCCCAGACGCCCCAGGCCTTTCGTGCGCAGGTCATTCGCGAGGTGTTCGCCGATGCCGACGACACCGAACTCGACGCCGCCACCGATTGCGCCGGCATGGCCGAGCGCCGGGGAATCGCGGTACGTCTTGTTGACACCGGGCGCCCCAACATCAAGGTCACCGTCCCAGCCGATCTGGCGCTTGTCGAGGCGCTCCTCGGTGGAACCCGCATCGCGTAACGTGGCCGACCCGTGCTGACCGACTATCACCTTCACCTTCAGCCTGATGGCCAGGAGGCGCGCGACGCCGACTGCGCCCGCTGGGATGCCGACGGCGGATTCCGCAGTGCCGCCTGGATTGGCCGGTACGTCGAGCGCGCGCGCGCCCGCGCGGTGACCGAGATCGCCATCACCGAGCACGTGCACCGGTTTGCCGACGTGCGTCACTGGCACCCGAACCCGTGGTGGCAGGAGGAGGCGACCGAGGACCTGGGGGCGCACTGCGCCGCGCTGGTCGCAGCCCGTGAGGACCACGGCCTGCCGGTGCTGGTGGGAATCGAGATGGACTGGATTCCACAGCGCGTCGACGACATCGGCGCCCTGCTCGCCGCGCACCCCTTCGACATCGTGCTCGGTTCGGTGCACTGGCTGGGCGACCTGGCAATCGATCACCCCGACTACCCGTGCTGGGACGACCTCGGCGCCGACGAGACCTGGGGCAGGTACCTCGATGAACTGGGCGCCGCCGCCACAAGCGGGTTGTTCGACGTGCTGGCGCACCCCGATCTTCCCAAGGTGTTCGGCACGCGCATGCCGGCCTCGCTCGACGCCCGGCGCGACGAGGTCATCGCGGCCATCGCCGATTCGGGCGTTGCCATCGAGTGCTCATCCGCCGGCCTGCGCAAGCCCATCAACGAGCTGTACCCCGACCCCGACTGGCTCGCCGCCTTCCAGCGCGCGGGCGTGCCGGCCACGCTGTCGAGCGATGCGCACCGGCCCGACGACGTGGCGTCGGGCTATCCCACGGCCGTCGCAGCACTCCGCGGCGCGGGCTATGAGACCATCACGCGCTTTCGTGAACGCGAGCCGGAACAGGTGGCGATCAGATGGGGATGAGGGTTGGCATGGGCACCGATGCCCACCGGCTTGAGGCCGGGCGACCGCTGGTGCTCGGCACCGTTGCCATTGCGCACCCCGAGGGGCTCGCGGGGCATTCCGACGGCGATGTGGTGGCCCACGCCTTGTGCGACGCCCTGCTCGCGGCCACCGGCGGCCCCGACATCGGCGTGTTGTTCCCCGGCACGCCCGAGTGGGAGGGCGTCACCGGTACCACCATGGTGACCAACGTGATCGACCGCCTGCGCGCCGAGGGTGCGTCGGTCTGCAACGCGCACGCCATCATCATGTGCGAGCGCCCGCGCATCGGGCCGCACCGCGAGGCCATGCAGCAGGCGCTCTCCGCGCTGGTGGGTGCACCCGTGTCGGTGCATGCGACAACGACCGACGAGATGGGCTTCACCGGGCGGGGCGAGGGCATTGCCTGCCAGGTGGTGGCCCTGGTGGAGGTGGCGGAATGAGCCTCAGGCTCCACTCGACCCTGACGGGGGTTGACGAACCCGTTGTGCCGGGACCCGACGGCGTCATCGGCATCTACGCCTGCGGCCCCACGGTGTATTCGCGCATCCACATCGGCAATGCACGGCCCTTCGTGGTCTTCTCGGTGCTCAAGCGCTATCTGGAGCGGTGCGGTGAGCGCGCGCGTCTGGTCATCAACATCACCGACGTCAACGACAAGATCTACGACGCCGCGAAGGCGGAGGGCATCGGGTCAACCGAGCTCGCCGAGCGGTGCGCGCGTCAGTACATCGAGGACACGGACCTGCTGGGGCTCGGCCGCCCCGATGCGGAGCCGAAGGTCACCGACACCATGGACGAGATCATCGCGCTCATCGCCGATCTGGTCGAGCGCAATCTCGCGTATCCCGCCGGCGGCGACGTGTACTTCCGCGTTGCGGCGTTCCCGGGGTACGGGCGCCTGTCGGGCCGCAACCTGCTCGACATGGTGCCGAGCGATGACGGCGACCTGAAGGACGACCCGCTCGACTTCGCCCTGTGGAAGGGGCAGAAGGAGGGGGAGGACGCCTTCTGGGAGTCGCCATGGGGCCCCGGGCGCCCGGGCTGGCACATCGAGTGCTCGGCCATGGCCGAGCGCGAACTGGGCATGCGCTTCTCGGTGCACGGTGGCGGCATCGATCTGGTCTTCCCGCATCACGAGAACGAGATCGCCCAGAGCGAGGGCGCCCACGGCGGCGACTGCTTCGCGCACATCTGGATGCACAACGAGATGCTCGAGCTGTCGGACAGCAAGATGAGCAAGAGCATCGGCAACATCGCGCTGCTGGCCGACGTGGTCGACCGCTGGGGCGCCGACACGGTCATCGCGTACTTCATGCAGAGCCACTACCGCTCGCGCCTTCCGTTCTCCGACGAGCGCCTGGGCGACGCCGAGGCCGCATGCGAGCGCATCCGCAACGTGCTGCGAGCGCTCGACCGTGCGCTCGATGGCGCCGGTGATGCCAACGACGCCGAGTTGGCCAAGGCGCTGGTGGAGAGCCGCCAGCGGTTCCACGACTCGATGGACGACGACTTCGGCACCCCCGGGGCGTTTGCGGCCATCTTCGATCTGGTGCGCGCCATCAATCAGGCACTCGAGCGCGGCCGTCCGGCAGAGGGGCAGGTGCAGGAGGTGCGCCGCGAACTGGTGGGCCTGCTCGACATGCTGGGCCTCGGCGGACTGGGCGAGAGCACCCCGGGCGACACGCCGCAGGAGGTACTCGACCTGCTTGAGGCACGCGAGACCGCGCGCGCCGACCGCGACTTCGCCCGCGCCGACGCGCTGCGCGACGAGATCTCGGCCTTGGGCTTTGAACTGCGCGACGGGCCGGATGGCCCAGAGGTGTACCGGGCATCGTGAGCACCTACGGCAAGGACCGTCGCCGCAAGCGCGACGAGGACGACGGGCCGGTGTTCGTGTACGGCCGAAACCCCGTGCGTGAGCTCATTCTGGCCGGGCGCCGACCGGTGAGCGAGGTGTGGGCCCTCAAGCAGGCCGCTGAGGAGCCGTACCTCGAGGGCGTCACCGTGCTGGTGAAGAATCGCGAGGAGCTGGCGCGTGCCACGGGCACCGGCGACCACCAGGGCATGGTGGCGTTCACCGAGGAGTACCCGTATGCAGACCCTCAAGCAGTACTTGAGGGTGAGGGTCCGGTGATCGTGCTCGACGAGGTGCAGGATCCGCGCAACCTCGGCGCCGTTGCCCGTGTGGCCGATGCCGCCGGATGCGCAGGCCTCATCATTCCCACGCGGGGCAGCCCCGGCATCACGCCGGTTGCCTGCAAGGCCTCTGCTGGAGCGGTTGAGCACATCCCAATCGCGCGCGTGGGCAGTCTGGTCGCCTTCATCAACGATCTGGCCGGCGCCGGCCGGTGGGCTGCAGGCGCCGATGCCGACAAGGGCACCGACTACCGCGAGATCCCCTGGGATGCACACTCGGTCATCGTGCTGGGAGCTGAAGGTGCAGGCCTCAGGCCGAGGGTGAGGGATGTGTGTGACCACCTGGTGCGCATTCCCATGCGGGGCAGCGTGGGGTCCCTGAACCTCTCCACTGCCGCATCTGTACTGGCATTTGAGGCAGTGCGCCGAAACTAATTCGCCTCGCGGGGTTGACACCCGCTTGTGGCACCGGTATCAATCCCTCATCCAATCCCTGACCTTCGAGTGAAGGTTCAGCCTTTATCTCAGGTGAAGGTTGAGGGATTGGGTTGATCGCGAACGATTGACCAACCGGGAGTGAATATGGGTGCCGCCGCCAGGAGGCTTACCGATCTTGACCAGCAGGGCTACGTCGATGTGGTCGACGAGGGCCTTGTCCGCCGCGCGCGTGGCGGTGACCAGCAGGCCATGGATCAGATCATCTCCCGGTACCGGGGATTCGTGCGCCTCAAGGCCAGCGCGTACTTCCTGGCCGGTGGCGACTCGGAAGACCTGATTCAGGAGGGGCTCATCGGCCTCTTCAAGGCCGTGCGTGACTACCGCCCTGAGCGCGAGGCGTCGTTCCGCTCGTTTGCCGAGCTGTGCGTGACCCGCCAGATCATCACCGCGATCAAGACCGCGGCCCGCAACAAGCACAGCCCCCTCAACACCTACGTGTCGTTCAGCAACACCCGCGCCGGCTCGGAGCAGGAGACCACCCTCGCGGACGTGCTGCCCGACGACCCGGTGACCGACCCGATCAACCAGGCCATCTCCACCGAGGAGCTCACGAGCCTGGTGGAGTGCCTCGGTCGTGTACTCAGTCCGCTCGAGAGCCAGGTGCTCGCGATGTACCTCGAGGGACGTTCATACGAAGAGGTTGCCGAGCGCCTCGAGTGCAACCCGAAAAGTGTGGACAACGCCCTGCAGCGCGTGAAGCGCAAGGTGGAGACCCACTTGGCCGAGCGCAACGTCCTCGATCTCTAAACCAGAGGTTGAGGGTAAGTCTCACCCTCAAGTAGACATTTAGACTTACTCATCGGGCCACGTCGCACACCACGGCGTGGCCCGACTGGTACCGTGGCGGCTGCACCGTCCCCATCATCCGAGGAACCTGAATGAGCGCACCCATCCTGGTCGGCTACGAGCGCACTGAGTCTGCTGACCGCGCACTGACACGCGCGATCGCTCTGGCGCACGAGAAGCACGCACCCCTGCTGGTGCTGGCTGTGCATGAGGCCCCGCTCGACCCCACCGGGCCGCGCGCCTTCGGCACGCTGGGTGATGGCACGCCCATGCAGGGACCGTTCCCCGAGTTGCCTGACCTCCACGAGACCCTCCACGAGGCGCGCGACAAGGTGAACGCCGGCGGTGTGAAGAGCGCCACCTACGCATGGGCCATCGGCGAGCCCGGCGGCCTCATCGTCGAGACTGCCAAGGACCACCACTGCGCCATGGTCGTCGTGGGGCAGGGGCACCACTCGTTCCTCGGCAAGGTCTTCGGTGCCGACGTTGCCGCAGAGGTGGAGAAGCACGCCGGAATCCCCGTGGAGATCGTCGACTAGCCCCACCCGCCGGAGTAGCTCAGATGGCCAGAGCACCTGTCTTGTAAACAGGGGGTCCCGGGTTCGAATCCCGGCTTCGGCTCTTTGCAGGTCTATCCGAGGAGTGCTCGACCCTCGCGGATGAACGCAAGGGTCACTGCACGCGGGTCATCGGCGGCCACCACGTCGCTCACGTGCAGCTCGGCGCCCTTGAAGCCAGTCGCGTTGAAGAACGGGTCGTCCGGCACGCCGGACCACGGGGCCAGGTACACGTAGGGGTCGGCGTGGTTGTCGTCGCCCGGTGAAAATCCGATACTCGCCCGAAGGCCTGCATCACCGTCACCGAGTTCGATTGCCACGTCGAAGTGCTCCGGCCACAGCTGTACGCGCGTGGCGTCAGCATCGGGGGCATCGAGGCGAAGTTCCTCAAGCACCGAGGTGCCGAGGGCGAACCAGTCGCCGAGCCACGCGGCGGCGGCCGGGTCGACCTGCAGCTGCTCGTCCACGTCGCCGAGCGGCGGCACGTCGTACTGATCCTCGGCAAAGCGGGCGAGTGGGGCCCCGATGAAGGCCTCGGCTGCGGTCAGCGTGGTGATCGGCTGCACCTGCACCGCGTCGCCATCCTGGATGACGATCTGATCGCCCACCACGCGCACCTGCCGGTCGGCGCCGAAGAACGGCGTGCCGTAGCCGCCGAGGGTCCAGCGCAGGCCCATGTATCCGTTGGCGTCAATGCGCGCCGCGGCCACGGCGTACATGGCCAGGCGGTGCAGGTCGAGGCGCGTGGGGCCGAGCGATGCCGGCGGGGCGCTCAGGCGACGGCCAGCACGCAGCCAGCGCTCGTCGCACCATGCGCCCAGGGCGTCGTCACCAGCCGCCACCTCGGTCCACGTGGGGCCGGGGCCGAACGGCGACACGGCGACGCCGGACGCGGGCTGCAGCGGGTCGTCCGCCATCCAGCCACCGTTGTCGTCAACAGCGGGTGGAGAGGGCTCCAGTACGCGGGCATCGCGGCCGCCGATGCGGTCGGAGGCCTCTTGGCGGGCATTACGGGCGTCGGTGAGGTTCATAGGCCGAATGCTACGGGGTCAATCAGTTCAGAGTAACCCGGTAACGCGCTATTCGGAGAGCGCAGGGAAGGTGATGGTCATGATCGCGCCACCACCGTCGGCGTTGCCGGCCATCGCGGTGGCGTCGTGCATGTCGGCCACCTGGCGCACGATCGAGAGCCCGAGGCCCGACCCCGGCATGCCGCGCGATTCCGTTGACCGGTAGAAGCGCTCGAACACATGCGGCAGGTCGGCATCGGTGAAGCCGGGGCCGTGGTCGCGCACGGTGAGCACCCGGTCGTGCAGGCGCACCTCAATCGGCCGGCCGGCCGGCGACCATTTCACGGCGTTGTCGAGCAGGTTTGCCACCAGACGGTTGAGACGCTCAGGCACGCCGTCGACCACCGTGATTGACAGGTCCTGCAGCACGGTTGTGCCCGGGTGCAGGCGCTGAATGCGCTCGATGGCGGCACTGGTGATTTCGTCGAGGCGGACATCCTGCACTTCGTCGGGCATCGCGGTGGTCTCGCCCGCGTGCATGATGTCGGTGACCAGCGCGGAGAGCTCGTCGGTCTGCTCCACCACGTCGCGCAGCAGGGCCTCGTGATCCTCGGGTGGCAGTGCCCCCGGTTGCTGCAGTACTTCGATGTTTGCCCGCAGCGACGCAAGCGGGGTGCGCAGTTCGTGTGACGCGTCGGCCACCAGGCGCCGCTGGGCGTCGGCGGATGCCTCCAGCTGATCGAGCGTGCCGTTGAACACGTGGGCCAGGCGCCCGATCTCATCGTCGCCCGTTTCGGGCAGGCGGCGGGAAAGGTCGCCTGCCTCGGCCAGCCCCTCGGTCTCGGCGGTGAAATCGGTGACCGGGCGAAGCGCACGTCCGGTGATGAACCACGCGAGGCCGCCACCCAGTGCGATCCCGGCACCGGTGACGATGAGCAGGATGATGCCGAGGCCTGAGAGCACCGATTGCACCTCATCCACCGGACGGGCGAGTTCCACGGCCACGCCCGCCCCCGCAGGCGCGGTGATGCCGCGCAGCGCAACGCCGCGCACCTCGGCATCCCAGAAGTACGCCGCCTCCGTGCCGGCAGCAACCGCCCTGTCACGATCGGTCACCGGCAGCACGGGCTGCCCGCCATCGGGGGTCGTTGCCGTGCCGGTGGTGGTGATGGCCTGCGAATAGAACTGTGGGCCCCCGAAGCGGTTGCCGGGGCGCCGATCGCGGCCGGGCGGCGGCCCGCCGCTCACGCCAGTGAGGTTGCCATCGCGGAGCACGCGGGTGATCTGCTGCTGCAGGCCGGCATCCACATCGCCGAGCAGGCGGGTGCGTGTGACCAGGTACGCCGACAGCGATGCGGCTGCCACGGCCAGGGCCACGGCGATGGCCGCGCCGATGGCCAGACGCCGGCGCAGGCTCACGGCTCCCTCAGCACGTAGCCCACGCCACGGATGGTGTGGATGAGCCGCGAGCCGCCGTCCTCCTCGATCTTGCGACGCAGGTAGCCGATGTACACGCCCAGTGAGTTGGAGGCGGGGCCGAAGTCGTAGCCCCACACACGCTCGTGGATGACTGACCGGGTAAGCACGACGCGCGGGTTGCGCATGAAGAGCTCGAGCAGCAGGAACTCCGTGCGGGTGAGTTCGATCTGGCGGCCGCCACGATCGGCGGCATGGCCGGCGACGTCGAGGGTGAGGTCGTCGAAGCGCAGCGCAGCGGCATCGTCCGTGCCGTTGTTGCCGCTGCGTCGAAGCAGTGCGCGCAGGCGTGCCTGCAGTTCCTGCAGCGCGAAGGGCTTGACCATGTAGTCGTCGGCACCGGCGTCGAGGCCCGCCACGCGGTCGCCCACGGCATCGCGTGCGGTGAGCATGAGTACCGGGGTATGGTCGCCCGCGGCGCGCAGGCGCTTGCACACCTCGATGCCGTCGACGCCCGGCATGAGCACGTCGAGCACGATGGCATCGGGCGCACGCTCGGCGAGCAGCGACAGCGCCTCCTCGCCGTTGGCCGCCAGCTCCACGTCGTAGCCGGCAAGGACGAGGGCCCGACGCACCGCGGTTCGCACGGCCTCCTCGTCATCGACGATC
>CAIPNN010000174.1 GCA_903866425.1 uncultured Actinomycetes bacterium | reverse complement strand
CCTCGCGCACCTGTGCACCCTGCTGCAGCAGGCAGGCGTGGCGCAGGTGGCTCACCAGCCCGCGCATCAGCTCTTCGGGGTCGGCACCGCCGTCGAGGGATGACTCGAGCAGTTCGAAGGCACCCGCGGCATCACCCTGCGCCATGAGGTCAACGAGGTCGAACAGCGTCTCGCGGCTCACCACACCCAGCAGGTCGAGCGCATCGGCCATGTCAACGCGGCCGTTGCCGAAGGTGGAGATCTGGTCGAGCAGGCCAAGGGCGTCGCGGTACGAGCCGTCGGCGGCACGCGCCACCAGGTCGAGCGCCTGCGGGGTTGCCTCGATGTTCTCCTGCTTGGCAACGCGGTCGAGCACGGTGAGCAGGTTGGCCACACCGGGCTTGCGCAGTGTGTAGGTCTGCAGGCGCGAGCGAATGGTGGGCAGCAGGTCCCAGGGGTGGGTGGTGCACAAGATGACCACCAGCTGCGGTGGCGGCTCCTCCAGCGTCTTCAGCAGTGCGCTTGCCGCGCCCTCCTGAATCTGGTGGGCCTCGTCCATGATGGTGATGCGGTAGCGCGATGCCACGGGCGCGTAGCGCACGCTCTCAAGCCACTCGCGCATTTCGTCGATGCGGCGCGCGCTCGATGCGGCGTCAACCTCAACCACGTCGAGCCAGTCGTCGTGGCCGATGCGGCGGCACGAGTCGCACTCGCCGCATGGCGTAGCGGTTGGCGCCGGGAAGGCCTGGCAGTTGAGGCACCGGGCGAGGATTCGCGCCGTGGTGGTCTTGCCGGTACCGCGCGGACCCGAGAACAGAAAACCGTGCGCGATGGTGCCGCGCTCCAGTGCATTGGAGAGCGTGCGCGCCACATGCTCCTGGCCGACGAGATCCTCGAAGCGGCGGGGCCGGTAGCGGTTGTAGAGGCTCTGTCCTGGATCTGTCACGAGAGAAAGGTAAGTGTGACCGTGCACCCGCCGTCGAATACCTGCCGGGAGGTGGTGCCTGGGGATGCGACTCCGGCGAGGGAGCCCCACTGCGCGTGAGCGGGTCCGCTTAAGGCTGCTTCCTTCCGGACCTGACCTGGTTCACGGTCGCCCACCGAATGGGACCTCACCTTCAATGCCGCATCATCCAAGCCCGTGCCTCCGAGTAGGACCCTCGGACGGGAATTCAGCCCCGCTGTAGCGGATTGCGGATACAGGGCACCGCTAGCTCCCCGCCTAGCACGGTCACACGACGAGGATAGGGGACTGATGGCCGCGCTGCTTGGAACGGGGCCTACGCGCCCTTGCCCTTGGCGGCCTTCTTGGCTGCCTTGCGCTCGGCCTTGGCCTCGGCATCGTCCTTCGTCTTCATGCGCGGGCTGATGCGCTCGCCCTGCTTACGGGCATTCATGGCGCCGAAGATGGCCGCCACGCCGGCGCCGATCATCGCCATGGTGAGCGACAGGTAGATCCACACCTTGGCATCGCCCTGCATGCCGGTGATGAGCCACATGACGGTGCCCCACGCGAAGCCGATGACGAACCCACCGCCCACCCACTTGACGCGGCTGTTGTCGCCACCCTTTTCGGACACCCGGCGAATCAATCCCATGGGGGAAGTGTAGGGATGGGCGCGGGCGTGAGACCCCAGTACAATCGCCCGCTGGCCCGGCCGAGGAGGTTGTCATCGCTCTCAGGGTCATGAAGTTCGGCGGCTCATCTGTCGCCGACACCGAGAAGATTCGCAATGTCGCCACCCGTATCGCCGCCGCCCGTGAGGGCGGGGACGACGTCGTGGTGGTGCTTTCGGCCATGGGCAAGACCACCGATGGCCTCATCGCACTGGCCGACGAGATCTCCACGCTGCCGGCACCTCGCGAGATGGACATGCTGCTGTCCACGGGCGAGCGCATTTCGTGCGCCCTCATGGCCATGGCGCTGCATGACCTGGGCCACGACGCCGCATCGTTCACCGGCTCGCAGGCGGGAATTCTCACCGACGGCGCGCACACCAAGGCAAAGATCCTCGAGATCAACCCCGAGCGACTGCAGGCCGAGCTCGCAAAGGGGCACGTGGCGCTGGTGGCTGGCTTTCAGGGAATGTCGGGCGAGAAGAACGTCACCACGCTCGGGCGCGGTGGCAGCGACACCACGGCCGTGGCACTGGCCGCGGCGCTCGACGCCGACGTGTGTGAGATCTACACCGATGTGACGGGTGTGTTCACGGCCGACCCGCGCATCGAGCCCGGTGCCCGCAAGCTGCCGCTCGTGAGTCACGAGGAGATGCTCGAGATGGCCGCGTCGGGTTCGAAGGTGCTCGCGCTGCGTTCAGTTGAGGTTGCACGGCTTCACGATGTCCCGCTCCATGTGCGTTCATCATTCGCACTGGAGGAGGGGACCTGGATCACCAAGGAGACTCCCATGATGGAGAGGGCATTCGTGTCGGGCATCGCGCACAAGAGCGATGAGGCGAAGATCTCGCTGCTGGGGGTGGAAGACCAGCCGGGCGTGGCTGCCACGGTGTTCACCGCTCTGGCCGACGCACTCGTGAACGTCGACACCATCATCCAGAACGTGGGTGTCGACGGCCGTGCCGACCTCTCGTTCACCGTGCCGCTTCCCGACCTTCGCAAGTCGCTCGACGTCATCGAGGCCCTGGGCGACCGCCTGCCGCACCGCGAGACGCTCTCGGACGACCAGATCGGCAAGGTCACGCTGGTGGGTGAGGGCATGCGATCGAACCCCGGCATCGCGGCCACCATGTTCCGCGTGCTCTCGGCCGAGGGCATCAACATCCAGATGATCGACACCTCCACCATCCGCATCACGGTGGTCATCGCCCGCTCCGAGGTGGAGCGCGCCGTGCGCGCCCTGCACGAGGCCTTCGACCTCACCAGCGAGGCGGAGCGCCGCAGTGTTTAACGTCGCAGTGGTCGGCGCCACCGGCGCCGTGGGCAGCACCATGATCCGCGTGCTCGAGGAGCGGGGCTTCCCGG
>CAIPNN010000173.1 GCA_903866425.1 uncultured Actinomycetes bacterium | reverse complement strand
CTCGCGGCCTTCGCGCAGGCCACCGGCCATGTCGAAGATGAGCTCGCGCAGGGTGGTCTCGCCCATGACGATCTCGAAGTTGCCGGGGTTCAGCACGTGGCCCGAGACCGAGAACACCTTGGTGCCAGGGCTCTTCTCGGGGCCGAGGGCGGCGTACCAGTCGGCACCCCGGTGCATGATGGGCGGAAGCGCAGCGAGGGTCTCGACGTTGTTGATGAGTGTGGGGCTGCCGTACAGGCCGGCAACCGCCGGGAACGGGGGCTTGAGGCGCGGCTGGCCACGCTTGCCCTCAAGGCTCTCGAGCAGCGCGGTTTCCTCGCCGCAGATGTAGGCGCCCGCGCCGCGATACAGCGTGATGTCAAACGGCTTGCCGGGGCCGAAGGCATCGGCACCAAGGCGGCCCGCCTCGCGGCATGCGGTGATTGCCCCGGCGAGCACCTCGGCCTGCACGCCGTACTCACCACGGATGTAGATGTAGGCGCGCTCGCAGCCGACGGCGTACGAGGCGATGGCCACGCCCTCGATGAGCTGGAACGGGTTCTTCTCGATGATCTCCCGGTCCTTGAAGGTGCCGGGCTCGCTCTCGTCGGCGTTGCACACGACGTAGGTCTTCTTGCCGGTGTCCTTGGGCAGGAACGACGCCTTGCGGCCCATGGGGAACCCGGCGCCGCCACGGCCGCGAAGCCCTGAGCGATGGAACGCGTACAGGGCGTCGTCGGGCGTCATCTCAAGCGTGGCCTTGAGGCCGTTCCAACCGCCGGCGCGCTCGTAGCCGCTGAGCGTGGCCACGTCCTGGAACTCGCGGTGGCGGTAGACGGAATTGAGAATCGGCATGTCCGGGCTACCTGTCGTACCGGCTCGGCACGTCCTGCGTGCGGAGCACGTCGAGGAGTGCGTCGGCATCGTCGTGCGTGAGCGGCCCGAGCTGATCGCCCGAGTCGATCTGCAGGCACGGGGCACGGTCGCAGGCACCCAGGCACTCGGCGCGCTGCACGGTGAACCGGCCGTCGGTGGTGGTGCCCTCGCCGCCGGTGCCAAGGCGGTCGCCGATGTGGGCCAGCAGTTCGTCGCTGCCACGCAGCATGCACGACAGCGTGGTGCACACGCTGATCACGCGGCTGCCCACGGGCTCGGTGTAGAAGCGGTCGTAGAACGAGGCCACGCTCTCCACGTATGCCTGCGAGTACCCGGTGGCCTCGGCCACGGCGGCCATGGTCTCAGGCGGCAGCCAGCCACGCTCCTCCTGCGCAAATCGAAGCGCCGGGAGGATGAGCGACCGGGAGTCGGGGAACTCGTGCCGGATGGGCGCAAGAAACTCCTGGATCTCGTGCACGGTCATCGGTCGACACCGCCCATCACGGGGTCGAGCGTTGCGATGACGGCGATGAGGTCGGCCAGGTAGCCGCCCTTCGACAGCGGCCTGAGTGCCTGCAGGTTGACGAACGAGGGGTCGCGCATGTGCACGCGGTACGGCTTGGGGCCGCCATCGCTCACCACGTAACAGCCCATCTCGCCACGCGGACTCTCGATGGTGGCGTAGGCCTCGCCCTCGGGCACCATGAAGCCCTCGGTCACCAGCTTGAAGTGGTGGATGAGTGCCTCCATCGACCACGCCAGCTCCTCGCGCGGCGGCAGTACCACCTTGCGGTCGTCGGCGATGACCGGGCCCTCCGGCAGGCCATCGAGCACCTGCTGCATGATCTTGATGCTCTCGCGCATCTCGCGCACCCGCACCAGATAGCGGGCGAAGGCGTCGCCGGCGATCTCGGTGGGCACGTCGAACTGGAAGTGCTCGTACCCGCTGTAGGGCTGGCTCTTGCGCAGGTCGAGCGGAATGCCTGCGGCACGCAGCGTGGGGCCGGTGACCCCGAGGTTCAGCAGCTGCTCAGCCGGGATGACGCCGATGCCCTTGAGACGGTCCTGCCAGATGGGGTTGCCGGTGAGGAGTGCCTCGTACTCGTCAATGCGCCCCGGCAGGATGTCGAGCAGGGCCTGCAGGCGCGGGATGAAGCCCTCGGGCAGGTCCTGTGCGCAGCCGCCCACCTGGAAGTACCGGTGGTTCATGCGCTCGCCCGACACCATCTCGAAGAGGTCGAGCACCTCGTCGCGCTCGCGGTAGCAGTAGAAGAAGACGGACATGGCGCCCATCTCGAGGCCCGAGGTACCGAGGAACACCAGGTGGCTGGCCAGGCGGTTGAGCTCTGACAGCAACACGCGAATCCAGGCGGCGCGCGGTGGGATGTCGAGCTGCAGCAGCTTCTCAACGCCCAGGGTGTAGGCGTGGATATTGGCGAAGGGCGCCAGGTAGTCCATGCGCGTGACACACGTGATGGCCTGCCACCACGTCTTGTTCTCGCACTGCTTCTCGATGCCCGTGTGCAGGTACCCGATGACCGGTGTGACGTCGCGAACGATCTCGCCGTCGAGTTCCACGATCACGCGCAGCACGCCGTGCGTGGACGGGTGGTTGGGGCCGAGGTTGATGATGAGCGGCTCACGGGTGCCGGGCCGGCTGTCGGCCAGCATCTCGTTGGCCAGCGTGCGCTCGGCGGCCTCCTGCGGGGTGTAGGCCTCGACGCTCGCGATGATGCGCTCGGTGGGCGTGAGCGGGCGGCCCTCGCGGGTCGCAGCCTCGACGGCCTCGCGGCCCTCCATGGCGAGCGGGAAGGTGCTGGCGTTGTCGGTGGTGCTCATCGCCTACACCGCGTCCGTGAACTGCACGTCTTCGCCACCGATGGGGTAGTCGCGCCGCAGCGGGTGGCCGTCCCAGTCGAGCGGGTTGAGAATGCGGCAGAGATCGGGGTGGCCATTGAAGCGCACGCCGAACTGGTCGAACACCTCGCGCTCCTGCCAGTCGGCACCGGCCCACACCGACGTGACCGAGTCGACCTCGGGGTCGAGCCCGCCGGCCCACACGCGAAGCCGCACGCGGCTGCCGGTCTGGATGCTGTGCAGGTGGTACGCCAGGCGAAACCGGCCGGGCTGGTCGGGGAAGTCGGCACAGGTCACACCCGACAGGCGGCTGAACTGCGTGGGGCCGTCCTTCAGCGCCCGGCATGCTTCGAGAATGCGGTCGGCCTTCACCTCGATGGTGAGTTCGCCAAGTGCCTCGTGCTCCTCAACCACCGCACCCGGCACTACCGCATTGATCTGGGCCGACACGTCGCTCAGCTCGGCTGCCCACCCTTTGCCTGCGCGGCTGCGGCGGCTGCCTCAGCGGCGATGGCCTCGGCCATGAATGCCTCGCGCTCACGACGCCGCTCGGCGATGAGCTCGCTGCTCGGGGTCTGGCCGTTGAAGCCGATCTTCTTGCGCAGTACGTCGATGCCCTCCATGAGCCCCTCGGGGCGCGGCGGGCAACCCGGCACGTACACGTCAACCGGAATGATCTTGTCGCAGCCCTGCACGACGGCGTAGTTGTTGAACACCCCGCCGGTGCTGGCGCAGGCACCCATGCTGATGACCCACTTGGGCTCGAGCATCTGGTCGTAGATGTGGCGCACCACCGGCGCCATCTTCTGGGTGAGGCGGCCGGCCACGATCATCAGGTCGGCCTGGCGCGGCGTGCCGCGGAAGTACTCCGCGCCGAAGCGGCCCATGTCGAGGCGCGGCGAGAGCGTGTGCATCATCTCGATGCTGCAGCAGGCGAGGCCGAAGGTGGCCGGCCAGATGGCAGAGGTCTGGGCCCAGGCGATGGCCTTCTCAACCGTGGTGGTGAGGATGCCGTGGGCGGCCTCGAGCGCCTCGGGGTCACGCAGGTCCCAGTCGATGGCGTCGTCGGCGCGGCCGGAACGGTGCACCGGTGCGCCCGGGGGCGGGATCAACGCCATTCGAGCGCCCCCTTCTTCCAGATGTAGGCGAGGCCGCCACCGAGGACGACCGTGAAGATGATGAGCTCAACCACCGCGAGGCCACCCACGTCGCGCAGCACCACGGCGAGCGGGTACAGGAACGCAAGCTCGATGTCGAAGACGATGAAGAGCATGGCCGTGAGGTAGAAGTCGATCGAGAACCGCTGGCGCGTGGCCTGCGTGGTGAGGATTCCGCTCTCGAACGGCAGGCTCTTGGTCGCGTTGGGCTTCTTGCGTCCAATCATGCTGAGCATGAACAGACCCGTCGCCACTCCGGCGCCGAGCACGATGTACACAAGAATTGGAAGCCAGGTGCGTAGGTCCAAGGGGACCTGCCTCCGCCGTCGCTGATCGCTACGACTCCGGTGTACCACCCCCGGTGTCAATCGCACCTTACCTACGGTCAGTCACAAACACAGCATCGTGCTGATTGCCTCATGCCAAGGGCAATCTCGCAGGGTTGGAATGTGCCGTTTGTGACATGAGAGCGCTGGCCCAAACTTTGTGGCGAATTGACACGATCGGTGTGCCTTCGGCGTACGGAATCGTCCGACGATGCCCACATGCGATTCAGTCGTCACGCCAAGCGGCGCATGCGTGAGTTCAACCTCTCAGAGTGGATATCGCTGGACGAGGCGGGCAACATCCGGGTGAGCGGTGAGATCCGGGCGCACGGCTTCCGCACGGTGCTGGCGGTCGATGACCCCGGATATGTCATCACGATTCACGAATGGCGAGGGGGTGGGTGGTGAAGGCCGAGTACGACAGCGAGGCCCGGGCGATGTTCATCACGCTCGTCGACGAGGAATGGGTGGCTGCGCCGGTTGCGGACATCACGGAGTTCGTGTTCGTGCACCGCGACATCACCGGTCGGCCCGTCGGAATCGAGATCATTGAGGTTCCCAGGGTGTCGGACGCGGACGTGGTTGTCGCGGCGAACAGGTGCGCGGTGTGCCCGGAACACGTCCTCGCCTGCCGCGACGCGGCATTGCGTGCACCCGACTGTGCCGTGACGCTCACCTTCGCTGGCGCGATTGCCGCCTGACCATGGCCGTTGACCGCATCGCCTACTTCTCGGGCCTGGTGGCTGAAAACCCTGACGAGCCGCGGGGCCGCTATGGCCTGGCCGTGGCTCTGCGTCACGCCGAGCGTCACGCCGAGGCCATCGATCAGTACCGCGCCTACCTCGACCTTGCCGATGACGAGGGCGCGGCATACGGGCACCTGGCCGAGTGCCTGGCCGCAACCGGTGACGTGAGCGGCGCGGCCGACGCGTATCTGGCCGGCATCGATGCCGCGCTGCGCAACGGCCACAACGGCCTGGCCGCCGATTACGAGACGGCCATCGAGGCGCTCAGCTGAGCAGCGCTGATCTCTCGGCCCGGGGCGCGGCGCGCTTCTGGTACCGAAATGCGATGGTTGGCCGCAAGACCATCCTCGTCACGCTCGGCCCCCGATTCGTCGAGGCCATCGCGTATCTGGCCATCATGGGGCTGGGCCTCGGCGCCTACCTCACGCAGGTGGACGGCATCTCGTACGTCCAGTTCATCGCACCGGGCGTGGCGGCAAGCGCAGTGATGTTCGGGGCCATCCTCGAGACCTCGTACAACTCGTTCGTGCGCATCCACGTGCGCCGGGTGTTTGAGGCGGCGGTGACCACCCCGCTGTCGGTCGGCGACGTGGTGGTGGGCGAGTATCTGTGGGGCGCCACCCGGGGCACCATCTACGGCGTGGTGTTTCTGGGGGTGATGGCGCCATTCGGGCTCGTGGCGTCGTGGTGGGCGCTGCTCTGCCCACTGGTGTTCATCATCGGCGCACTCACCTTCGCCGTGCTCGGCATGAGCTACACGTCGTTTGCCAGGAGCATCGAGCACTTCAACATCTTCTGGACGGGCGTGCTCACGCCCATGTTCCTGTTCTCAGGCATCTTCTTCCCGTTCGCCAAGTTGCCCGACTGGGCGCAGATCATCGGCTGGTGCCTGCCGCTGTCGCACTTCGTGGCGGCCACGCGCCAACTGGTGCTGGGCGACGTGGGGTGGCTCACCGTGGCGCATGTGGCGGTGCTGGTCGGTTTCACCGCTGCCTTCTTCATGCTGCCAATCCGACGATTGCGCCGGAATCTGCTGGCATAGGCGTCAGGCCGGTTGCCCGGCACGTGAATGTGTCCAAGCCGTGAACGTTTGCCAGAGGGCGTGTTTCACGGCTGTAACTTCGCCGCAATTGCTTTCCTACGAGGAGATCTTCGGATGACGGGCAGGATTCTGATCGCTGCGGGCCTTATCGGCGCGTCGGCATTCATCATCACCGGCTGCGGCAGCTCGAGCAGCACCGACACGGCATCGGGCGGCAGCAGCGCCCCGGCCGGCGCGGCCACGGGCTCGGGTGCATCGTTCCCGGCTCCCGCATACACCCAGTGGTGCCAGGAGTCCCAGACGTGCTCGTACGCGTCCAAGGGGTCGGGCGCCGGAATCCAGGACCTCACCAATGGTGTTGTCGATTGGGCGGGCAGCGATGCCCCGCTCAAGTCGGACGAGAAGTCGGCCATCAAGGGCACGGTGCTCTACTTCCCCACCCTGCTGGGTGCGGTGGCCATTCCCACCAACATCGATGGTGTGAGCAAGCCCATCAACCTCACGGGCCCGGCGCTCGCCGGCATCTTTGATGGCGACATCAAGACGTGGGACGACAAGGACATCGCGGCGTCCAACCCGGGCGTCACCCTGCCCGCCAAGCCCATCGCCGTGTGCGTGCGCGCCGACTCGTCGGGTACCTCGTTCAACTTCTCGAGCTACCTGGCACAGATCAGCCAGGGCTTCGCCGACAAGGTGGGTGCTGAGGGCAGCAAGACCCCGGCCTGGACAGCCACCGTGTCGTCGGCCCCGGGCAACTCGGGCGTTTCCAACTGCGTCAAGAGCACCAGCAACTCCATCGGGTACGTCGATCTGGCCGACGCCAAGCAGGCGGGCCTGGCCGACATGGCCGCGGCCATCGGTGTGGAGGGTGCCTACGTGGCCCCCACGACCAAGTCGATTGATGCCGCGGGTGCCGGTGCCAAGATCAACTCCGACCTCACGTTCAGCGTGCTGAACAGTCAGGCCAAGGGTGCCTACCCCATCGTGGCAACCACCTACGCCCTCGCGGTTGAGGGTGGCGCGAACAACGCCGCGGTGAACAAGGCACTCACGTACTTCCTGGGCAGCACGGCTCAGGGTCAGCTGGCGGGCCTGGGCTACGCCCCGCTGCCGAGCTCCATCCTGTCGAAGGCCACCGCGCAGCTGTCCAAGCTGAGCTAGTCGCCCAACCCACGGTGCAGTACCCGCCGGCCGGGCCCTCAGGGGGCTCGGCCGGCGTCGTCGTGGGGCTAGGAAATCGCGAGCACCAGGCGCACGGCGGTGTTGATGTCCACGCTCTCGTCGGCGCTGACGTGGCCGAGGCGCTCGCCCACACGGGTCACGTCCACGGCACGCAACTGCTCCGCCAGCATGCGCGACGCCGTGCCGCCCACCGTGATGGTCGGGCGGAAGGGTGCGTCGGGTGCTGATGACGAAAGCGGCGCGACGATGACCGTCGAGAGTGCCGCCATGGCGTTCGTCTGCAGGATGACGGCCGGGCGCTCGCCCGCCTGCTCATGCCCGGTGCTCCGGCCGAAGCGCACACGGTGGATATCGCCTCGCGTCAGTCCGGCCACGGCACCGTCTCGTCCTCAAGTTCGTCGGTCAGTCGTCGCATTCGCGCGACCTCGGCGGGGTCGGCCATCAGGCGCTCGCATTGGGCGCGCAGTGCATCGTCGGTGAGCCGCGCTGCGCGCGCCTCGGCCAACGCGACCCGAACGGCCTGCGACTCCGTCATTCCTGCGCTCACGAGGAAGCGCAGCGCTGCCGCGCTTTCGTCATCCAGTCGAGCGCGCACTGTCCGTGATGCCATGTCCTGAGTGTGGCACAAATCGTGGTACACGGGGCCTGGGCGTGATGACATGTCGCCAGCGTCGCGTACACCACGCGCGCAACTCCATACCTATGCGTTGCGGTTGCCGCGCACCTTCGCGACAAAGGTCGCTATGGGCCGAGCAGGGCCTCTGCGCGCGCCACGTTCTCAAGCCCCACGCGGTCGCCCTCGGCGCGCTGGTCGACGTCCCACGTGGGCCCCGGGTCTTCCCGCAGCGTCATGGGTGCGGTTTCGCCCAGCGCCAGTTCCACCGTCTGGCGCCACTCGTCGGGCAGTGCGTCGCCAATCTCCACGCCCATCAGCGCGGTCAGCTGCAGTGCCCAGATGCGCCCGAGGCTGGTGGGGTTGTAGCCACCACCGGCAGTGTCGATGATGCGCCCGCCGGTGGTCACCTCAGCCAGTCGCACCATGCGGCGGTAGCTCTCTTCGAGCCCCTCGATGGTCACCTGCAGGTGGGTGTATGGATCGGCGTGGTGCACGTCGGCACCCAGATGCACCACCAGCACATCGGGGGCGAACTCCTGCACGGCGGGCTCCACCACGCGCTCGATGGCAGCGAGATACGCGATGTCGCCGGCGAAGGG
>CAIPNN010000172.1 GCA_903866425.1 uncultured Actinomycetes bacterium | reverse complement strand
GCCATGGCTGGCAGCGGCGATCTCCACGTCCACGCCCGCGGCGCGCAGTGCATCCACGCGCTCGGTTGCGGCGAGCGATCCGGCCAGCACAATCACGGGAATATCACCTGCAGTGGCCACCAGCGCCGACTCGAGCGGCAGCCGTGCGTGCGGGTCGAACACCACGCGGGTGGCATTGCGCCCCGGGGCGGGCTCCACGTCGCGGGCGGTCAGCTGCGGGTCGTCGGCCACCGCCGTGCCGATACCCACGCCCACGGCGTCCATCTCCGCCCGCCAGCGGTGCACCAGCGTGCGGGCCTCGGGGCCCGAGATCCATCGTGTGTTGCCCGTGCGTGTGGCCACGCGGCCGTCGAGCGATGCCGCCATCTTCAGGGTCACCTCGGGGCGCCCGGTGGCTGCCCAGGTGAGAAAGGGTGAGGCAACGGCGCGGGCACGCAGTTCGTCTTCCCCGTCGGCCACCACAACCTCGATGCCGGCCTCGGTGAGGATCCGCACGCCCTGCCCGCGTGTGCGCTCAAGCGGGTCGAGGGTGCCCACAACCACCCGGGAGATACCCGCGGCGATGACGGCCTCGGTGCACGGCCCGGTGCGTCCAGTGTGCGAGCAGGGCTCAAGCGTGCACACCAGCGTGGCGCCCTTCGTGGCGTCGCCAGCGGCTGCGATTGCGTGGGGTTCCGCGTGCGGGGTGCCGGGGCCGGTGTGCCAGCCCTCCCCCACCACCTCGCCGTCACGGGCGATGACCGCGCCCACCGCGGGGTTTGGGCTCACCTGCCCGCGGGCGCGCTCGGCAAGGCCGCACGCCCTGATGAGCAGGGTGCGCTCGGCCGCCGTCGGACGACCGACGGCGCTCACGCCGCCTGAACCCGCTCGACCAGGTCCCGGTACGACGCCACCGGGTCGGGGGCGCCGAAGATGGCCGATGCCGACACGATGAGGTCGGCCCCGGCGGCCCGGGTTGCCCCGGCGTTGCCCGCGCCCACGCCGCCATCCACCTGCAGCAGCACTCGGTCGGGCAGCAGGTCGCGCAGCGCGGCCAGACGGTCGATGGTCTCAGGGATGAACGACTGGCCGCTGAAGCCGGGGTTCACGCCCATGCAGTTGACGTAGTCGATGCGGTCGACCAGCGGCGTGACGCTCTCAAGCGGCGTGCCCGGGTTGATGGCCAGGCCGGCCAGGCAGCCCGCAGCGCGGATCTCGGTGAGTAGCTGGTGTGGGTGCGGGTCGGCCTCCACGTGCACGCTGATCATGTCGGCGTGCGGTGCGAACCAGCGGATGGCGTTGCCGGGGCGGTTCACCATGAGGTGCACGTCCACCAGGCCGCCGTCCCCCTGCACGCGACCGGCGATGCCGCGCGCGGTCTCGGTGCCCAGCATGAGGTTGGGCACGAAGTACCCGTCCATCACGTCCACGTGGAACACGCGGGCGCCGGCCGCCAGCAGGTCGTCCAACTGCTCGCCCATGCGCATGGCATCGGCAGACATGAGGGACGGACAGATGGCTGGGGTCTTCGGTGTGCTCGGCATCAGGTGCAGGTTATCGGCCCACAAGCCGCGCGACGAAGAATCCGTCGGTTCCAT
This sequence comes from uncultured Actinomycetes bacterium, assembly GCA_903866425.1. Taxonomy (GTDB): domain Bacteria; phylum Actinomycetota; class Thermoleophilia; order Miltoncostaeales; family Miltoncostaeaceae; genus SYFI01. The sequence continues at coordinate 7,759 of CAIPNN010000172.1, read as the reverse complement.
TCACGTGCGGCAGCAGGCGAAGCGCGCCTGGCAGGTCGGTCGATGCCATCCCGGGGAACGCGGCGGTGAGATCCTCCACCTCGGCGCCCGATGCCGCCACGACATCCTCGTTCTCGTCCCGCAGCAGGCTGCACGTGGAATACACAACGCGACCTCCGGGCTTCACCAGTTCGAGCGCGCGGGCGAGCAGGCCCTTCTGGATCTCCACGAGGGGCGCCAGGGCCTCCTCACGACGGCGCCAGCGCGAATCGGGCCGTGTTGCGAGCACGCCGGTGCCGGTACACGGCGCGTCAACCAGCACGGCGTCGAATGGCCCGCCCGGGATCTCCACCTCACGTGCGTCACCGGTGATCACCGTGATCTGGGCGCCCATGCGCTCTGCAAGTTCGCGCAGGGCGCTCGCCCGCGACTCGTGCAGCTCAACCGCCACGATCTCGGCGCCGCCATCTGCCAGCGCGGCCAGATGGGTGCACTTGGCCCCGGGGGCCGCGCACATGTCGAGGATGCGCTCGCCGGGCTTCGGGTCGAGTGCACGGGCCGGGATCATCGACGCACGGCTCTGGGCCATCACGAGGCCCTCGGTGAAGGCCGCTGAGCGCTCCAGTGCAAACGGCTCGTCGAGCACCATGGCCTCGGGCAGCATCGGGTCGGGGTGCCACGCAGGCACCTCATCCTCAACCACAGATCGAGGGCCCTTCAGGGTGTTCACGCGGATGGCCGACTCGGCCGCCTCGTTGGCGGCCGCCATCACCTGCACCGCGTCCTCCTGCCCCAGCGACCGCACCAGGCCGTCGGCGATCCAGTCGGGGAACGAGTACCTGAGGGCGGCGTCGGCATCGCCGAGCGCAGCCAGACGCGCCGCGCCTTCGGTGGCGATGCGGCGAAGCACCGCGTTCACGATGCCCCCGCGGGCCGGGGCCTTGCCACGCGGGCCGGGAAGCGTGCGCGCCAGATACACGGCCTGGTCGACCGCCGCGCGGTCGGGCACGTCGTCGGACGCGATGATCTCGTACGCACCCAGACGCAGCACATCGCGCACGGCGGGCTCAATGCGGTCGGGGCGCTCGGTGGCGCCATCGATGAGCCAGTCGAGGGTGCGACGCATCTGCACGGTGCCGAACACCAGACGGTGCGCCTGCTGGCGGTCGCGCGGTTCCAGATCGGCACGATTGGCCTCGGCCGGGAATGCCCGGTCGGCAAATGCGCCCTCGTCAACGCGGCGCAGCACGCGCAGGGCCACGCGGCGCGCGGGTGACGCGCCTCCCGCCCCCGGCTCGCCCTTACGTGGTGGTCGTGATCGCGAGCTCACCGCGGTACCCCCTCAGGAATGCCTCGGCGGGCATGCGGCCCTTGCCTGGCGGTTGCAACTCGATGATGTCGAGTCCGTTGGTGCCCGTACCAAGCACCAGGTGGCCGTCGGCGTGCGCGAGGCCCGGGGCTGCTGGGGCCCCGGTGTCCCGCACGCGCCAGATCTTGAACGGGTTGCCATCGATGTGCAGCACGGCGCCGATGTGCGGGGACAGCGCACGCACCTGGCCAACCAGTTCGCGCACCGGACGCGAGGGATCGATGGGGCGATCCACATCGGTGATCTTCGCCGCGATGCTCATGCCCTCATCCGGCTGGGGCGTGCTCGCCAGCGTTCCGGCCTGCACGGCGTCGAGTGCACGGATGAGCGCCGGGCCCGAGGCCTCGGCCATCTTCATGAGCACCGCACCGGCATCGTCGTCGTCGGTCACCGCCACCTGCACGGCCTCAATAATGGGGCCGGTGTCGAGGCCCGCATCCATCTGCATGATGGTGGTGCCGGTCTCGGGCGCGCAGTCCATGAGGGCACGCTCCACCGGTGCGGCGCCGCGGTAGGCCGGGAGCAGCGAGTAGTGCACGTTGATGCACGGCCAGCCGGTGAGCACGTCGTCTTTCAGGATCTGCCCGAACGCCGCCACCGCGAGCGCCCCCGCGTCGGCGTCACGCAGTACCTGCAGCGACTCCGGCGTGTTGATGGACGACGGCTTGAGCGTGGGGATACCGAGTTTCTCAGCCACTGCGCCAACGGGAGTAGGCACCGGGGTCTTCGACCGACCCTTGGGCCGATCCTCACGGGTGACCACCAGCACCACCTCGTGATGCGAATCGATCAGTGCACGCAGCACAGGCACGGCCGGCTCCGGACTGCCGGCGAAGATCACACGCATGTCGGTGGCCTACGCGCTCGGAAGCAGCGACTCGCGCAACTCCGCAAGCGCCGCGCGGCGCTCCTCGGGCGTTGTGCGGTCGATGATGAGCACGCCGTCAAGGTGATCGATCTCGTGCTGCACCACGCGCGCGGCGAAGTCCTCGATGACCGCCTCAAACTCGGTGCCGTTCAGATCCTGCGCGCGCACCTTGATCCACAGGTAGCGCGGCACCTCGACGTTGATCTCGCCAATCGAGAGGCATCCCTCAGGACCCAGTTCCGTCTCTTCGGCATGCTCAATGATCTCGGGGTTCACAAAGGCGTGCACGGTGCCGTCGTCGTACGGCGCCACGGTGATGAGCCTGCGCAGCCGGCCCAGCTGGGGCGCTGCGAGGCCACACCCGCGGCCATCTTCCATGAGCCGGGCCATCTCGTGCACCTCAGCCACCAGGGCGTCGTCGAATACCTCAACGCGCTCAGACGGCGTGCGCAGCACGGGGTCGCCGTACTGACGGATGTGCTCGAGCGCAGCAAGGCGGAGCGCCTCGCGCTCCGGCTCCTCAAATGAACGTCGCGCCATACCCCGAGGGTATCAACAGTCCTAGGGGCTGAGCAGGGTGGCGGGCCGTGCCGACGCAAGCCCCTGCATGAACAGCACGGGGGCGGTGCCCGATCCCTCAACCGCCACCACCACGTCCTGACGCCCCTTCTCCACCGATGGCGCCTCCGACACCGCCCACTTGTGGCCGAGCCGAAGGAAGTCCTGCACCTCCCACGCCAGCGTGGTCGAACCCGATCCATCCAGGTCCAGCGACGCCACAGAGAGCCCAGATGCCTTCAGCGCCCCGGTCACGCCCGTGGCCACCTGGTGGGGTGTACGGCCGGGGCCGGCATCAATTGCATACGCCCGCGCATCACCGTCAAGCGTCGTCATGGCAACCACATCTGCGCCTCGCAGGCCGGGCACCGCCGTTGATGCAACCGGTGTGCCGGCGACTGAGCCGGTGGGAAGCGGAATGCGCTGCGGCGGGCGTGCTTCCTCAACTGCTGCGGTCGGCGCATCAGGCTCCATGCCGATGAGTGCGAGGCCGGCGGCAGACCCGCCGAGAATCGCGAAGCCCGCCATCAGCAGCGCCGTCGCGCGCGTCATTCGGGGCCGACGTCGCGCACGACGCACCACGTTGCGGGACATCGGCACGGTGGCCCCTGCCCCACCCGCCATGGCATCGGCGATGCCGGCGACAAGCTGCATGGCCGATCGCGGGCGCATCGCAGGGTCCTTGGCCAGGCCCGCAGCCAACGCACGGTCCATGTGCCGCGACAGCCCGGGGCACACGTCGCTGGCGCAGGGCGCAGGGCGGTCGACATGTGCGAACAGCACGCTGGCCATCTCGTCGTCGGGGAACGGCCGGCGGCCGGTCATCACCTCAAAGGCCATGCAGGCGAACCCGTACACATCGGCAGCCTCAGCGGGACGGCCACCGGAGATGACCTCAGGCGCCATATAGGCGGCGGTGCCCACCATCTGGCCGGGCATGGTGGTGCTGCCACCCACCGGGCGGGTGACGCCGAAGTCGGCGAGCCATGCATGGCCGTCATGCTGCAGCAACACGTTGGCGGGCTTCACATCGCGGTGCAGGTGCCCCGCGGCATGCGCAGCATCGAGGGCAGACGCCACCTGACGCAAAATGCGTACGGCCTCGTCGGCGGCGATGGGCCCGCGTCGCAGCAGGTCGTCCAGGCTGCCGCCGCGCGCGAGCGGCATCACGATCCAGCCCGCGCCCGCCGACTCCCCCGCGTCCAGAATGGGCACGATATTCGGATGGTCGAGCGCCTCGAGCGACTCCCGCTCGCGTCGCACGCGCGCCCGGAAGGCCTCGTCGGCCCACACGTGCGGGTGAAACACCTTGATTGCAACCTCATGCCCCGACACCAGGTCGCGGGCATGGTGCACCGAGGCCTGACCGCCATGGGCGATCGGGCTTCCAACGGCCCAACGGCCGGCGACGATCCCGTCGTGGGTGCTCGTGCCGGCCGTGATGGTTAGCGCTTCCTCGGCAGCAGGCGTCGGGCGGTGGAGAGCGCGTACAGGCCGCCAAGCTCCCAGTCGGCGTCGGAGGTGATGGCAAGCGCACCCCAGCCCGGACGGTCGGTGGCACCCGACACGGGGCCGCCCACGTCGTTCAGCACCAGGTTGGCAGCGCCACCACGGATCACGAGCTCAGCCTGCGGGTCGCCGGTGCGCGGGAAGATCGCCGTGGCACCGTCGTCGTGCTGGTCGATGCGCGGGGCCGACGACAGGTCGTTGAGACCGAAGAAGGCCGCGGTGGCGGCCTCGCGGGCCTCCACGGGCACGGTCGGGATGATGTCCTCAAGGCGGTAGAGCTCGGCCACGTTGGGCGTGAGCACGTACTCGGCCTCGCGAAGCACGGTGAGCGACTGGCCCTCGGCCTTGCCGCGCTCCGGACGCTCCTGCACCCAGTCGCGCACGCGCAGCCACGATGCGTACCGCACGTCAATGCCACCCGAGCGGGCGCCCTCCACGTAGGGGCCCGGCTTGCGGTCGGCGGTGATGGCCACCACGATCACGCGGCCGTAGTCCTTCAGCGCACCGGCGGCGCTGCTGAGGCGGGCCTCGATGTCGCCGCCAAATGCCAGCGACGTCTGAATGGCCAGCGCCCATGCCTTGTCGCGCTCCTGCACCACGATGTCGATGACGTCGTCACCGGCGGGTGCGAACTCGCGCACGACGGTGTTCTCCACACCCGGCAGGTCCTCATCGGTGAAGTCACGCAGCAGTGCGGCGCGGTGCTCGGTGGTGGTGAGCGCAAGCACGGAGGCCAGCACGTGGGTCCACTGCTCACGGGGAGTGAGCTGGGCGGCGAAGATGCGCGGGACGGGCATGGGTCTACCTCGGGGACGACGTGGTTGAGGAACGTCGGCAGGCTACCGGAGAACAGAGCTTTTGCATTTTTTGATCAGGTGTCCTGAGGATCAACATCAACCCCGATTCTCACTCCCGTGGGCGATCCGGAGGCATCGAGCACGTGCCGCGTCGCGGCGATGAGGGTCGATGAGCGCGGCGCCTGCAGCAGTATGGCCCGGCGGGTGCGGCCTCTCAGCCGATGAAGTCGCGACGGACCCCGCACCGTCATGTCCGGTTCGGCCATCGCGAGGTCCTCTGCCAGCGATTCGGCAACTTCCGCCACGCGGGTGGGCGAATCACCCTCAACCACGATGCGCAGCAGGTGCCCGTGCGGCGGCATGCCACGGGGTTCGCGGCGCGCGATCTCGCCCTCGATGAACTCCTCCACGGCGTGCTTCGACCCCAACTGCACCGCGCGTGCGGCCGGCTCCCATGCCTGCACCACCACGCGCGCGGGCTCACCCTTGCGGCGCCCGGCACGACCGGCCAGCTGCACGATGAGCGAGAACGCCCGCTCCTCGGCACGGAAGTCGGCGTGCTGCAGCGCGGCGTCGGCGTCGAGCACCGCCGCCACCGTGACCTCGGGCAGGTCGTGCCCCTTGGCCACCATCTGCGTGCCCAGAAGGATCGCCGCACCGGGCGCGTTGAACTCGGCCAGCAGGCCCACGATGCCACCGCGACGTGAGGCCGTGTCGGCGTCCAGACGCACAAGGCGGGTGTCGGGCACCACCGCGGCAAGGGCCTCCTCCAGCGCCTGCGTGCCCGAGCCCTGGCGCCCAACGTCAACAGAACGGCACGACGGGCATGCGGTGGGCTGGCCGCGCTCAAGACCGCAGTGGTGGCACACGAGGCGCTCAGGGCCGCCATCACGGTGCAGCACCATTGGCACGTCGCAGTCGGGGCACCGGGCAATCCATCCGCACTCACGGCACAGCGTGGTGCGGGAGAACCCGCGGCGGTTCAGCAGCACGATCGCCTTCTCTCCCCGCTCCCCCGCCTCCTGCAGCGCCTTTGCCAGGGGCCGCGAGATGGGTCCTGCGTGCTGGGTGCGCATGTCCACCACATCCACCGGCGGCAGCGTGGCGCCATCGGCGCGCTCCGACAGCGTGATGCGCTCAAGTGCATGCCACGCCTCGGGCCGCGGCGTGGCCGATCCGTACACCAGGGCTGCGCCGGCGTCGCTCGCCCGCTTGTAGGCCACCTGCCGGGCGTCGTAACGCGGCGTGGAGTCCTGCGTGTACGACGAGGCGTGTTCCTCGTCCACCACCACCAGGCCGATGTCGCGCAGCGGTGCGAACACGGCGCTTCGGGCACCCATCACCACGTCGGCCTCGCCCGATCGAATACGGCGATCCTCGGCCGCGCGTTCGGCCGGGGCCAGCGCCGAGTGCCACACCGCCACGCGCTCGCCCAGGCGCGCACGCAGGCGGCCCAGGAACTGCGGGGTGAGCGCGATCTCAGGCACCAGCACCAGGCTCGACTTTCCCCGGGCCCGCGCGGCCTCGATGGCCCGCAGATACACCTCGGTCTTGCCCGATCCGGTCACGCCGTGCAGCAGCAGGGCATCCACGCCGTCGGAGTCGATCGCCGCCGTAATGCGGTCAACGGCGGCGGCCTGCCCATCGGTGAGCGTTGGGGGCGTGTCGGCACCAGGGGCTGGGCCAAACCAGTTGAGACCACTGGCATCTGCACGCTCGGCAGTCAGGGTGATCTGGCCATCGTCGGCCATGCGCTTGAGCGTGGGCATGGTGGTGCCGGCCACCCGCACAAGATCAGCCGCCGGCAGCTCACCACCCAGGGCCACCAACTCGGCCAGCACCGCTGCGCGCCTGCCCGTGGGCGCCTCGGCCCCCGGCACCGCCCGCGCCACCATGCGTTCGCGCCCCTGCCCCGTGGGCGAGCCGAGCGTCCAGGAGCCATCGGGGCCGCGCCTGAGCGCCCCCTCCGACCCTGGCGGCAGCACCAGCTTGAGGCACGTGCCAAGCGGGCTCAGCGTGCGACGCCCCACCCAGCGGGCGAGCTCGAGCAAGTCCGCAGGTACCACGGGGGCATCCACCACCCCGGCCACCGGCTGCAGGCGCCCCGTGTGCGTGGCCGGTTCGCGGCTCATCACGACGCCCAGCACGGCGCGGGGGCCAAGACGCACAGCCACCAGCGCCCCGGGTACCGCGGCCGCATCCAGCGCGGCGGGCACCGCGTAGTCCAGCGCCCCGTCCAGGGCGCGGGCAGCGACGAGGGGGACGACCTGCGCGGCCGTCCCCCCATCGCTCACATCAGTCGGCGAAGGCCTGGCCGATGTCGGTGTTCTCCCAGGTGAACTCCGGCTCGGTGCGGCCGAAGTGACCGAACGCGGCGGTCTTCTGGTAGATCGGGCGACGCAGGTCGAGGCTGTCGATCAGCGCGGCGGGGCGCAGGTCGAAGTTCTCGCTCACCCACTTGACGATCTGCTCAACCGGGCGCTTCTCGGTGCCGAAGGTCTGCACGTTGATCGACACGGGGTGCGCCACGCCGATGGCGTACGCCACCTGCACCTCGCAGCGGTCGGCCAGGCCAGCAGCCACCACGTTCTTGGCAACCCAGCGTGCGGCGTACGCGGCCGAGCGGTCCACCTTCGACGGGTCCTTGCCCGAGAAGGCGCCGCCACCGTGACGGGCCAT
>CAIPNN010000171.1 GCA_903866425.1 uncultured Actinomycetes bacterium | reverse complement strand
TCGACGAACGCGTGCCGTTGGAACGGAAGGGGGCCCGGGAGTGGATGCGCCATCGCCCGGCCGACGCTAGGCCAAGGCCGCGCGCACAGGGCGCGCGCCCTGTGCCGAAATGGCACACATGGGTGCAAGCGTTCAGAGGCAGAGTGACCGCAATCGGGCGGGCATCACCGTGCCGCGCGGGCCGCCGGGGTTGCGATGGCCGATCCGGGGTTCATCGCGTTCGGCACCCGGGGGTTCCTGCTGCTGTCCCAGGAGCCTGAGGTGGTGGCGAAGATGAGTGGAACGGCGCAGGCACTCTGCGACCGGCTGGATGCCGAGGGCTGGAGGCGCCTTCGCACCACGGTCATCAACCCGGCTGGGCCCATTTGTGGTGCCGCGGGGGCCGGAGCCCGACGTCAGGCGGCGAGCGGAGGCCCGTAGGGCTCGAGCACCTCGCTCGGCACCACCAAGACGTTCGGCAGGCCGGGCTGATTCACGAACTCGATCATTGCGTCGTTCCCGAAGTACTCAATGAGCGCGGCGACTGAGCCAGCCGGGACGCCCGCGACATCGCGAACCAAGCGCACGTTGGAGTGCAGGTGATCAGCAGTAACCATGCTGCTGATCCTAGACCGTGGTGCGCGGGGCCGGAAAGGCCGTCGTGTTTCTCGGCACGTTGCTGCCGTGCTCGATGATCCATGCCGTGAGCATTCGGCTCACCCGCCGTCCACTTGGCCCTTCGAATGGACCAATGACGTTGTAGGTCACTCCGTACCAGCTCCACGACGTGATGTCGACCGGATGCCGGCGCCCGTGGCCCAGCAGTGCCGCGCGGAGCGTCCACGGGTCACGAAAGCCCAGGACATCAACAAAGAGCTCCACCTTGCTGTTCGGCGAGCCCCGCAGGTGCTCGGCGGCACCACGGTCATCGCCCCGGGCGCCTCGCGCGGCCGGGGGGCTGCAGAGCGCTAGCCGGTAACTGCGTTGCGATGCAGCTTCGGCGCCGTCATTACAAAGCGCCGCGTGGCAGCGGTGCCCGTCACTCCCGCCTTCACCGGGGTGATCGACACACGCCAGCTGCCCGGGGTCGCCAGGCGGATCCTGCAGGTTGCAACGCGCGAGTTGGTTGTCTTCTTAAGCGCCACCTTGCATGACCCTCGCGCGGTGCGTGCAGCGTGCGCCTGCTGGCGCGCGGCCGACTGCCGGGTGGCACTGATGCGGTAGGTCGTGCCGGTACTGGCGGCGAAGGTCGCGGTCAATTGGCCTGCTGTGAGGCCCGAGGTGGACCAGCGCAGGTGGGTTGGCGTCGCCGGCCGAGTTGAGAGGCTCGGAGACGCACTGGCCTCGTTTGAGGTCGGGGTGTTGGTCGGGGCGGTCGGAACGATCGGGGTCGGAGGGGCAGTCGGGGTGACGGCGCCCGACGCGGCCGATGCCACAGAGGTTCCGTATGTGTTCGTTGCGGTCGCGGTGAAGGTGTACGCGGTGCCATTGGTGAGCCCAGTGACCGTGCACGAGCCGCCCGAGGCGCTTGTGACCGTGCAGGTGGCTCCACCGGGGCTTGCCTGCACGGTGTAGGTGTCCGCAGTGCCGCCCGCGCCCGATCCTGCTGCCACAGTCACCGTCGCAGCGGCATCGCCTGCGGTGGCAGTCGGTGTGGCGGGGGTGGCCGGGAACCCACCGCTGGTCATCACGCGGTCGCCTGTACCCGTATAGGCGACCGCGACGAACAGCCCGTTGCCGTAGGTGACTGAGCGCCAGTCGTTATCTACAGCGGAGGTGCGGCGCGTCCAGGTGATGCCGTCGGGGCTGGTCATCAC
>CAIPNN010000170.1 GCA_903866425.1 uncultured Actinomycetes bacterium | reverse complement strand
GCCGGTAGTTGTGGCTCACGCCGGGGTGGCCGTTGATGATGGCCGCGGCGTCAAACAGGCGGTCCTCCGGGTATGACGCCGCCACCAGCGTGCTCTCGTACCCGAGCGCACGTGTGTCGAAGATGGCGGACACCTGGCGGATGATCTGCGCGTCCTTCAGGACCTGCATGCGCGCGAGCACTTCGTCTTCGCTGATCCCCACCTGCTCGGCAACGGCCAGGAACGGCCGGCGCTCAAGTGCCATGCCCGCCTGCAGGGCGTTCAGCAGTCGCTGGTCAACCTCATCGGGCTTGTGGCGCACGGGCTTCTCGGCTGCGGTGGTCATCGTGCGTCCTCCCGGATCCAGCGTGCCGCGTCAGCGGCCGCATAGGTGATGACGATGTCGGCGCCGGCGCGCGCGATTGCGGTGAGCGTCTCCATCATCGCGGTGCGCTCGTCCAGCCAGCCGCGCTCGGCAGCGGCCTTGATCATCGAGTACTCGCCGCTCACGTGGTACGCGGCAAGCGGCAGGTCGGTGACACCGCGTACCTCGCGGATGACATCCATGTAGGTGGCCGCCGGCTTCACCATGACCATGTCGGCGCCCTCGGCCTCGTCGGCCTGCACCTCGCGCACGGCCTCGCGCAGGTTGGCCGGGTCCATCTGGTAGCCGCGGCGGTCGCCATGCCCCGGGGCCGAGCCTGCGGCCTCGCGGAAGGGGCCGTAGAACGCCGATGCGTACTTGGCCGAGTAGGCCATGATCGCGGTGGCCTCGTGCCCGGCCTCGTCGAGCCCCTCGCGGATGGCGGCAACGCGGCCGTCCATCATGTCGCTGGGCGCCACGATGTCGGCACCGGCGTCGGCGTGGCTCACGGCCACCCGGGCGATGACGGCGAGCGACGGGTCGTTGTCCACCTCGCCACCGGCGTCAATGAGACCGCAGTGGCCGTGGTCGGTGTAGGCGCACAGGCACACGTCGGTGATGACCACCAGATCGGGCACGCCGGCCTTGAGTGCACGCACGGCCTGCTGCACCACGCCGTCCTCGGCGTAGGCGGACGTGGCCACGGCGTCCTTCTGGTCGGTCACGCCGAACAGCAGCACACCGCCGATGCCGGCATCATGTGCCGCACGGGCCTCCTCAACCAGCAGGTCGGGCGAAAGGCGCGACACACCCGGCAGCGCGTCAACCGGCTGGCGCACGCCGGTGCCTGCCACGGCGAACATGGGCAGCACCAGCTGCGACGGGCGCAGCGATGTCTCCCGCACCAGGCGGCGGATGCCCTCGGTGCGACGAAGGCGACGGTGCCGCGTGCCCGGGAAGATTCCCCCAAGGGCTGCGGTTTCGGCGGTGTGAGGTGCCACTGCCCGCGAGTGTATCGTCGCCTTCGTGGCTGGCGAGGGGGGTCGGACAGGGTGGGACGCGTTCGGGTCAGGTGACCCGGACCTCGCTGCGGCGTCCATTTCGCCCATGCACATGGTGGCGGGCTACGAAGCCGGTGCCTTTCCCATGGACTCCGATGATCCCGATGGCCCGGTGGGCTGGTACACCACCGACCCCCGGTGCGTCATCAGGGTTGACGACGCCCGCATTCCCCGCACCGTTGCGCGCATGCTGCGCCGACGGGGCTATGAGGTGCGGGTGGACACCGTGTTCAGCGAGGTGCTCGCGTCGTGCGGTGGTGATCGGGAGGGGGTGTGGCTGACTCCGCGCCTGATCCGCGGCTACGAGGCGCTGTTCGAGTTGGGCATGGCCCACAGCGTGGAGGCCTGGCACGGCGATCGGCTGGTGGGTGGCCTGTTCGGGGTGGCCCTCGGCCGGTTCATCACCGCTGAGAGCATGTTCCACCGCGCGCCCGACGGCGGCAACGCAGCCATTGCCGGGCTCATTCACATTGCGCGTGCAAACGACTTCGCACTGATCGACGTGCAGATGCAGTCACCGCACGTCATGCGGTTCGGTGCATCGCTCATGAGTACCGATGCCTTTGAGGCGGCCCTTGCGGAGGCCCTGTCGGGCTAGACGTGCATGCGGCGGCCGAGCGCGATGCGGGCTGCCACGCCGTACACCAGTGCGATACCGGCCAGCAGGCCGATGCCGGCCCACAGCGTTCCGGTGACCTCGGGGTCAACCAGCAGTTCCTGGAATACGCGGGCTGCGGGTCCGAACCCGGCGACGGCACTCACCCAGAATGCAATGTCGTTGCCGGGGATGAGGGCGATCACGGCGAGGGGCAGCGTGATCATGAGCGCGGCAAGGAGCGCTGTGCGGGTCTCGCGCGCCAGTGCCCCGATGAGCAGGCCGAACGCACCGAACGCGAGCCCGGCCACGACGAGCGCCAGGACCCAGATGGCCCAGCGTCCAACGGACACGGAGGTGGTGAGCGCGACGACCCCGAGCAGCACCATGCCCACCACCAGCGTGGCCAGTGCCGACAGCACGGCCTTCTGCGTGACGATGGTGCCGGGGCCAACGAGTCCGCGGCCGAGGCGCGACAGCACCCGGTCTTCGCGTTCGGCCGACAGCAGCGCGGCGGACAGCAGTACGCCAAGGAGTCCGAGGCCCACCACGAGGGCGGCGGCGATGCCGAGGGCCGACAGCGGCTCGCGGCCCGGTGCGCCCGACTGGATGTCGAGGCGGATGGGGCTCGCAATGCTCTTGGCTGCCGGCTTGGCAAGGTCGAGGTTGGTGTTGACGCCGGCGATGAACTCGTTGAGCTGCGCCAGCTGCTTGGCAAGCGCAGGCTGGTTCTCCTTGATCAGTTCGCGCTGCACCTGGCGCAGCACCCTGGCCGACGACGCCAGGCCTTCGAGCTGTCCGCTCCGGCCGAAGATCTGGACGTTGCCACCCTCCTGCACCAGCCTCACCAGGTTGAGCACCTGGTCGACATAGGCAGTGGCCAGCGCCTGGTTGAGGCGGAAGACCGCCGCCTCCATGTTGCGCTCAATCGCCTGCGCCTCAATGGGGTTGCGCGGGTTGGTCTGCAGCGTGATGACCGGCGACTTGATGCCCGACTGCAGGTCGGCCACGAAGCCGTCGGGGATGGTGAGGATGGCGCTCACCTTGCCGTCGTTGAGCGCCTGCTGGGCATCGCTGGGCGCGAGCCGCTTCAGGTCGACGTCCTGCTCGATCTTCGTGGCGTAGTCGTCAACCGACAGCCGGTCGCTGCCCACCAGGACGGTGCGGCCCCCCTGGTCGAGGTTGACGAATGCCACCGCGGGCCGGCGGTCGCCGCCGGACAGCGCGAGCGCCAGCAGGATGGCGATGATGACCGGGTACCCGATGAGAATGGTCACGAGGCCGCGGCTGCGCCCCAGCACCCGGAGGTCCTTGGCAAACAGCAGGCGCGCAGATCGCAGCCCGCTCATGCGTCGTCCCTCGCCAGGCGCATGAACTCGTCACCGCCACCGAGCGCCACCATGCGGTCGGCGTGGCGCGTGGCCTCATCCATGAACTGGGTCGAGAAGATGAGGGCCATCTCGCCATCGCTCATCAGGTCGTCCAGCCATGACCACAGACGCGTGCGCTGGTCGGGGCTGAGCGTGCCGGTGGGCTCGTCGAGCAGCAGCAGTGCGGGCTGGCCGGCGAGCGCGATGGCCAGATTGAGCCGCTGCATGGTGCCGGTGGACAGCGCGGACGCACGTCGCGTGGCGAACTCACCCAGGTCGGCCCGCGCGATAAGGGCGTCGGCGGTGGCGTCGGCATCGGCGGCGCCTTCGAGCCCGGCGAACAGGCGCAGGTTCTCGCGCACGGTGAGGCGTGGATAGAGCGCGGGCTGCTGCGGTACCCAGCCCACCGGCCGTGGGCTCCCCGCCGCCCACACGACGGCCCCGTCGGACGCCTGACCCACGCCCGCCAGAATGCTGAGCAGCGTGGTCTTGCCGGCGCCATTGGGGCCGATGAGCGCGATGCGCTCGCCACGTGCCACGTCGAGGTCGATGGGCGCCAGGGCTTCCACCTGGCCATACCGCCGCGTGATGCCACGAATGGTGAGGAGTGCCTCACCCGGCACGGGCGGTCCCTACTCCGCGCCGCTGGGGCGCGGGCTCTCGATGACGCGGGTGGGGACGTCCATCGTGTCGCCGTCGGTGGACGGGGCTGTTCGCCGTGGTGGCGGCGCGAGCCCCGATGAGGTGATCTGGTCGTCCTGGGTGGCCGCCAGCGGGTCATCCGGTGGCAGCGACATGTTGAACCAGCCCATCCGCTCGCTGGCGTACACCACCGTCTCCTTCAGCAGCACCACGGCGGGGATGGCCAGGATGATGCCGGGTATGCCGTAGAGCTCTTCGCCGATGAGGATGCCGAAGATCACCACCAGCGGGTGCACACCCACAGCGTCACCCATGATCTGCGGGACCACCACGTGCCCCTCGAACTGGTGGATGACGACGAATGCGATGAGCACCCACAGCGCGGTGATGGGCGATGTGAAGAGTGCGAGCAGCAGGGGCGGCACGGCACCGAGGATGGGCCCGATATACGGGATGAACTCCATCACGAAGACCCAGGCGGCGAAGAGCGCCGCGTAGGTGGCGCCCTGCGGGAAGAGCCCGGTGACCCCGAAGATCCAGAGCACGAGGCCGGCGCTCACGCCGATGATCAGCGAGACGAGGGTCTGGGCCTTGACGTACTGCACCAGTGAGCGCTCGGTGCGCCGCAGGAACTGTGCGGCCGACGGCCCGCCGATGCGGTTGGCGAACTGCGCGATGCGGGGGGCATCCAGCAGCATGTAGACCGCCGCCACCAGGATGACGATGATGATCACCAGCACGCCAAGCGCGCTGAGCGAGTACGACACGGCATTGCCGGAGAGGCCCGATGCCCACGACTTGATGGCCTGCAGTCCCGAGTCGGCCTTTGCCTGCACATCCACATTGATGCCATTGCGTTCGAAGAACGCCTGCAGGTTCTGTACCTGGCGCTGCGCCTGATCCGTGTACAGCGGCAGGTTGCCGCGGATTGCCTGGATCTGGTTCTGGATGGGCGGGATGAGCAGGATGATCGCCGCCGCCACTGCGCCCACGAATGACAGGAAGACGGTGACCACGGCGAGGCCCCGCGGGACGTGCAGCTTGCGCAGCCCGCGCACCAGGGGGTTGAGAAGCAGGGCGATGACCACCGACACCAGGAACACGAAGATCACGCGCCCAAGGGTCTGCCCTGCGATCCAGAGGATCACCACGATGCCTGCCGCCGAGCCGATGATGGCCCACGGCGGCATGCTGGCCGGACGGCCCGTCATGGGGTTCATGCTATCGCCCCGCCCCGGGATGGCCCGTCGCCGTCGGTTGCTGGTCTAGCCTTGCGACGGCAATGCCGCATCTCACCCGCGACGAACTCAGTTGGCGCAGGGCCCTGCGCCGCCAGACGGATCGCCACGAGAGCAGCCACGTGCTGCGTACCGTGGTGGCGCCCGCCGTGCTGGCCGTTGCCGTGATCGTGGCCATCGTGTTCGCCGTAACCGGCGGCGATGGATCGGGGAGTGCGTCGGTGGGCCCCGTGGCCTCGCCCGTGCCGCCGTCCGGCATCACTGCTGCTGCCACCGCCCCCCAGCGCGTGGTGATGGCCCGTTCCGGCCGTCTCGAGGTGGTGCTGCCCGTGGCCGAGAAGCAGGTGACCGCCGTGTACTTCCGCACCGCCGGCGACCCTGGTGGCATCGCCATGACGCCGGCCAGTGGCCTGCCCCGCGCGGTGACCCAGGACGAGAGCACCACGGGGGCGCCCCTTTCCGCGGTTGATGTTGGCGCCCCCGCCGGATCGGTGGTGTACAGCCCGGTGGACGGGGTGGTCACGGCGGTCAGTCCGTACCGCGTGCTCGGCAGCCCAGAGGGCTTGAGCATCGTCCTCACGCCATCGGGTATGCCCGACGTTGCCGTCAATGTCACCCATGTCGAACCCGGACCCGACGGCGCCGTTCCCCGGGTGGGCAGCGCCGTGGGCGCTGGGCGCACCGTGCTCGGCCGCGTGCGCGACTTGAGCCGGGTCGAGACCCCCGCCATCACCCGGTACACCAACGATGCCGGGAATCACGTCACCGTCGAACTGCTCCGGCAGGCCACCGGGCCAGGAGCCTGAGTGACCGACCGACCCGCCTTCCGCGCGCTCATGATCGGTGACGTCTTCGGGGCTCCGGGCATGCGCGCGGTCGAGCAGGTCCTTCCGCGCCTGCGCGAGGAGCATGCGCCGAACATCGTTGTGGTCAATGCCGAGAACGCCGCTGCCGGGTCGGGCACCACGCCCAAGCTCGCCAAGGCGCTCCAGCAGGCCGGCGCTGACGTACTGACCGGCGGGAATCACACGCTCCGCCGAACCGAGTTCGTCGCCACGCTCGAGGAGGACCCCACGGTGCTGCGCCCCGCCAACCTGGTGGCCCGCGGAGCGGGTTCGGGCAGCGTGGTGGTGGATGCCCGCGGGGGCTTTCGGGTGGGTGTGATCAACCTCATCGGGTCGGTATTCATCGAAGCGGCACAAAGTCCCTTCGCCGTGGTCGACGAGATCGTCGATCGCATGCGCCGCGACACACCCATCGTGATCGTCGACATGCACGCCGAGGCCACCAGCGAGAAGCGCGCAATCGCCCAGCATCTGGACGGTCGCGCCACCGTGGTGTTCGGCACGCATACGCACGTGCCCACCGCCGACGAGCGCATCCTCGCCGGGGGAACCGCCTACATCAGCGACATCGGCATGACCGGGCCACACGACTCGATCATCGGAGTGAAGCCGGAGCCGGTGCTCAGGCGCTTCCTCACCGGCCTGCCCGCGAAGTTCGAGCCCGCCACCGGTGATGTGCGGGTGCAGGGCATCGTTGTTGACGCCGGGGCCGACGGCCGTGCCGTGTCGATCACCCGGTTCGACATCCCCGTCGAGGTGCCGGGCTCCTAGCCCCGCTGCTCGATGGCCACGAGGTCGTCGTCGGGTGCCGGCGGGTCCTCGAGGCGCCTGAGCCAGGGGATGCGGCGCACCCCCAGCAACAGCACGATGCCGCCGGCCACGATGGCGGCGATGAGGCCCCACTGCTCGAGCGTGGGCTCGCCGATCTCAAAGAAGGTTCTGAGGAACGCGATGTTGAGCCCGATGCTCAGCAGCACCACGAACCCCAGCACCATGCCCCATACCCATGGGCGCACCTTGCGGCGTTCCACGCCCCGCTCCAGCTCGATGACCACCGCGAGGCCGAGGAACGTGGCCGAGAGGATCGCCGCGGTGCGGGCGTCCGCAATTGACGCATCGAGGGGCCCTCGCGACAGCAGGTACGCAGCCGAGATGGCCATGGCGATGATGGCGCCCGCCGGTATGCAGAACGCCCACAGGCTGCGCATGAAGCTGTCGCGGCGCACGGCACCGGTGCTCGACGCAAGTGCCAGGAAGAACGCCGGGATGCCGATGGTGAGCGATGAGGTGATCGACAGCTGGCGCGGCAGGAACGGGTAGGCGATGGGCAGCAGGGCGAACGCGAGCAGGAGCAGCGCCGAGTACACCGACTTGGTGATGAACAGCTTGGCCACGCGGTGGGTGTTGCGGATGATCTGCCGCCCGGCCTCGATGGCATTGGGCAGCGTGCTGAACGCGTTGGTGAGCAGCACCAGATCGGCCACGCCCTTGGCCATCTGGCTGCCGTTGCCCATTGCCACCGACAGGCGGGCCTCCTTCAGGGCCAGCACGTCGTTCACGCCGTCGCCGATCATGGCCACGTACTTGCCGTTGGCCGTCATGGCACGCACCAGCGCGCGCTTCTGCTCAGGCGTGATGCGCCCGAACACCGCGGTGTCCTTCACGATCTCGCGCAGGGCCTCAGGGTCGTCGGGCAGGTCGGGGCCCTGCACGGCGTTGTGGGCGTTCTCGATTCCGCATGCGGCGGCCACTGCCTCCACCGTGCCCACGCCGTCGCCCGAGATGACCTTGACGGTGACGCCCTCGTTCTGGAGGAATCGCACGGTGTCGGGCGCGTCCGACCTGAGGGCCTCCTCCAGCAGGATCGCCCCGGCCGCCTGCACGCCCGGAAGGTGCCCCATGCCCTCCTGGTCTTCATCGAGCGGCTCGCTGCCGGTGGCCACCAGCAGCACGCGGCGGCGCTCCGCCTGCTCGGCGCTGATGCGCGCCTGCAATTCCGGTGGAATGGTCACGCCCACGCGCTCGAGGATCTCGGGTGCGCCCAGCACCACGGTTCCCACGCCGGGCAGCGTGGCACCGCTCCACTTGCGTGACGACGCGAAGGGCACCTCGGCCGTGGGGACCACGGCGGTCTCGGGCATTGCCCTGGCGATGGCATCGGCGGTGCCATTGCGCGCGGCGGCGCTTGCCGCCAGCAGCCCTGTTGCGTGGCGCACCGCTGCCTCGTCATTCCCGGGTGCGGGTACGACGCCGACAACATCGAGGCGGTTTTCGGTGAGGGTGCCGGTCTTGTCAACACACACGACGTCAACGCTGGCCAGGCTTTCGATGGCATTGAGCTGCTGGGCGAGGGTGCCAATGCGCCCCAGGCGCACCGCGGCCACGGCGAACGTGAGGCTGGCCAGCAGCACCAGACCCTCGGGCACCAGTGGCACCAGCGCAGCCACCGTGCGCTGTGCGCCATCCACCACGTCGAGCGACAGCCAGAACGACGAGACCACCATGAGCACGGCCATCGGCACCATCACCCAGATGAGCACGCGCAGGATGCGGTTGATGTCGAGCTGCAACGGCGACAGCATCGCGCGGGTGCCCTTGGCCTCTGCCGCCAGCTTCTCGGCGAACGAGTCGGACCCCACCGCCGTCACCCGGTACGCCCCTGCGCCGGCCACACAGAACGACCCCGACAGCACCTGATCGCCCACTGCCTTGGCCACGGCATCGCTCTCGCCGGTAAGCGCCGATTCGTCGAGGCTCAGCACGCTGGCCTGCACCATCTCGCCGTCGGCCACCACCTGGTCGCCGGGCTCCATCAGCACCACGTCGCCGGGCACGATCTGTGCGATGGCCAGATCGGCCACCGCGCCGTCGCGCATGACACGCCCGTGTGGCGCCACCAGCAGCGCAAGGCGATCGAGGGTGCGCTTTGCCCGGGTCTCCTGAATGATGCCGATGAGCGTGTTGGCCACGAGCACGCCACCGAAGAGCGCATCGCTGTACAGGCCCAGGATGAGCATTGGTACCAGCAGGATGGCCAGCACCAGGTTGAACAGCGTGAAGGTGTTCGACCAGATGATCTCCGCGTACGACCGGCTGGTCTTCGGCGGTTTGCGATCGCCCATCTGCGCACGGATGCGCTCGGCCTCAGCAGTAGTGAGGCCCATCACGTCAGAAGTTGTGGGGGACGACGGCATCCGGCGGGAGGCTAGCCGGGCAGACCGCCCGGCTCATGCCACCCCCTCACACCGGTGCCAGACACCGCCTGGTGTCTGGCACCGGTGTGAGCGCAGCGGCACTCCGCGCACTCCGAAATTCGCTGCCGGAGGGGAGATTCGGGGGTTGGGTTGGGTGCCAGGCACCGGGCGGTGTCTGGCACCGGGTCAGGCGATGGGGTGGCCGTCAGGTCTCGCGGCCAGCCCGGTCATCAGTCGTCCGAGAACACCCGGGGGGCGGCAGCCAGGGCGAAGATGATCCAGACGATTCCAAGCGCAAACGGGATGTACCCAACCTCGTGACGGTCGTACCAGCCGCCCCACGTGGTGAGCACGCCGAGTGCGAGAAGGACGGTGACGATCCAGATGGGAAGGCGCTTCAAGGGAACCTCGTGAAGGGATTTGGAGCATTTCGCGATGCGCGGGGCACTTTACCCGCTCCGGGAGGGTAGTCTCCCCGCCCGCCATGTCAGATTCCACTTCACAGCCGGTGCAGGTGACCCTCGATGAGCGCCCAGAGGGCATCGTCGTGTTTGTCGCAGGCTCCCTTGACGCCAGCACGCTCACCGAGGTGTCGGCAGTGCTCACCGAGGCGCAGCGCGATGGCCGCACCCTCTACGTGGACATGTCGGGGGTCACGTTCATCGACTCCCGCGGTCTGGGTGCACTGCTGGCCGCCAACGAACGCGCCCGCGAGGGTGCCGCGCCGCTTCGCATTCACGCACCGTCCGACTCGGTGCGTCGTCTCCTCACGATCTCCGGCGTCACCGCCGTCATCATCGAGGCAGACGAACTGCCCGCCGCCTAGGCCCCGCAGCACTCCGGGCCATCTCGGCCCTTGACGCCGGGTTTACGATCGGTGCATGAGCAGCACGCGCCATGCCGATCTCGTCATTGATGGCCTCACCTGTGGGGCATGCGTGGCGCGGGTGGAAAAGGCACTCAACTCCGTCGATGGGGCCACGGCCACCGTGAGCCTCGCCACTGAGCGTGCCCACGTGCTGGTGCCCGAGGGTGTTGACGACGACGCGCTGATCGCTGCGGTGCGCGGCGCCGGGTACGACGCCCGCCCCGCGGCGGACGTACCCCGTGACGACCCCGACGGCGCTGCCGATGCGGCCGCGCATCTGCGCACACGGCTCATCGTTGCCGTTGTCCTCACCGTGCCGGTGCTGCTGGTGTCGATGATCCCGCCGCTGCAGTTCCCGGGCTGGCAGTGGATGTCGTTCGCGCTCGCGACCGTGGTGGTGTGGTGGTGTGGCTGGACCTTCCATCGCGGTGCCGTGCAGGCGCTGCGCCACGGTGGGTTCTCGATGGACAGTCTGGTGTCGCTTGGGTCCGCGGTGGCGTGGACGTGGAGCGCTGTTGCCGTGGTCTTCCTCGGTGCCGGCGAGATCGGCATGACCATGCACATGTCGCTCACACCATCGGGCGACTCGGGCGCAGAGGTGTACTTCGAGGTTGCCGCGGGCATCGTGGCGCTCGTGCTGCTGGGCCGTTGGCTTGAGGCCCGGGCGCGTCGCAGCGCCGGCAGTGCCATCCGCGCGCTCCTTGCTCTGGCCCCCGACAGCGCCACGGTGCTGCGCGATGGCGTCGAGGTTGACGTGCCGGTGGCGCAGGTTGCCGTGGGCGACCTGGTGGTGGTGCGCCCCGGCGACCGCATTGCCGTTGACGGCGAGGTGACCGAGGGGCAGTCAGCGGTTGACCGCGCGCTGCTCACCGGCGAGAGCGTGCCGGTTGAGGTGGGTCCGGGTGACGAGGTCGAGGGGGGATCACTGAACGCCGGTGGCCGCATCGTTGTGCGTGCACTTCGCGTGGGCAGCGAGACTGCCGTGCACCGCGTGGCCGCGCTGGTGGAGGCAGCCCAGGCGGGGAAGGCGCCGGTGCAGCGTCTGGCCGATCGCGTGGCCGGCGTGTTCGTGCCCGTGGTCATGCTCATCGCGCTCGGCACACTCATCGGCTGGTTGGCCACCGGGCATGCGGCGGGCGAGGCCATGACCGCGGCGGTCGCCGTGCTGGTCATCTCATGCCCGTGCGCGCTCGGCCTGGCCACGCCTGTGGCGCTGATGGTCGGCACCGGTCGCGGCGCCGAGTTGGGAATCCTCATTGGTGGACCCGAGGTGCTCGAGAGCACCCGGCGCGTCACCGTGGCCGTGCTCGACAAGACCGGCACGCTCACCGAGGGCGTGATGAAGGTGGCCGATGTGCGGCCGGCTGCGGGCCGCGAGGCCCACCGGGTGCTGGCACTCGCAGGTGCCGCCGAGGCCGGCAGCGAGCATCCCATCGGCCGTGCCATCACCGAGGCCGCTGCCGCGCAGGGTGCCCTGCTGCCCGTCGCCGCCTTCGTGGCGCAGGCCGGGGTGGGTGTGACCGCCGACGTGGACGGCCACCAGGTGCACGTGGGGCGCGCCGAGGAGGGCGCCACGGGCTCCAACACCACCGTGCGCGTCACCATCGATGGTGAGGCCGCCGGTCTCATCGAGGTGAACGACATCGTGCGGCCCGAGAGCGCGCAGGCCATCGCGATGCTCCGCGAACTCGGCCTGCGCCCGCTCATGCTCACCGGCGATGCTGAGGGCCCGGCGCGGGCGGTCGCCGCCACGCTCGGTATCGACGACGTGGTGAGTGACGTCTTCCCACAGGACAAGCAGCGGGTGGTGCGCGAGCTGATGGAGGCGGGCGAGGTGGTGGCGATGGCGGGCGATGGTGTGAACGATGCGCCGGCGCTTGTGACCGCAGACCTCGGCATTGCCATGGGCACCGGAACCGACGTGGCGGCCGAGGCAGCCGACATCACGCTGGTCACGCCCGACCCGCGCGCCATCGCCGACGCCATCCGCCTGTCGCGCCGCACGCTCCGCACCATCCAGGGCAATCTGGTGTGGGCCTTCGGCTACAACGTCGCAGCCATCCCACTCGCCGTGCTCGGCCTGCTCAACCCGCTTATCGCCGCTGCGGCCATGGGGCTGTCGAGCATTTTCGTGGTGACGAACTCCCTGCGTCTCCGGGGGTTCAAGCCGGCGCGGTAGGCTCTCCCTGTGGCCAACGAATATCTCGGAAGCGGCGGGCGTCTTGAGGGTGGCCCGGCCGACGCGCTGATCAACGCGGGCTACCGCTACGAGGCTGCTGCCGGGCCCCGGCTTGCGGACGGCCTGTCCACCTCCGACCTGGCCCACGTGGTGGCGCTCACCGAGGCCGAGGCCATCCCCTCCGACCAGGCCAAGGCCCTGCTCGCCGCCCTGCTCGAACTTGACGAGATCCCCGGTGGCGAGTTCCCCTGGGACCCGGCACTGGGCGACGCCTTCAACAGCCGTGAGCACCAGTTGAAGGAGCGCGCGGGCAAGGTTGCCGCGGGATGGCTCTCGGCTGGGCGCCCCCGCCGCGAGGCCTTCCGTGTGGGCCTGCGCCTGGTGGCCCGCGATGCCGCACGCGACCTGCACGACGCCTGCATCGACCTCGCCGCAGCGCTCACGCGTCTCGCCGACCGCCACGCCACCGACCTTGCTGCCGACTACACGTACCTGCAGCCCGCGCAGCCCACGCGCCTCGGCCACCTCATCCTCACGTACGCCTACCCGGTGCTGCGCGATGCCGAGCGCCTCAGGGCAATCCACGCCGAGCTCGACATGTCGGTGGCCGGTGCGGGCGGCAGTGCCGGGTCGCGCTGGCCGCTCGACCGCACGCGCCTTGCCGAACTGCTCGGCGCCTCAGGGGTGGTGCCGCATGTGAAGGACGCCATGTGGCAGTGGGACCCATACGTGGACCTGCTCTCCGCTGCGGCCACCACGGCCATGCACCAGAGCGAGTTGGCCCAGGACCTCGAGATTCTCGCCAGCCAGGAGTTCGGCATTGCCACGCTGGCCGACGCACACAGCCGTGCCAGTGCGCTGATGCCCCAGAAGAAGAACCCGTACGCGCTGGCCGTGGTGCGTGCCACGGCGGGCACGGTGGCGGGCGACCTCACGGGAATTGTCGTGGCCCTGCACACGGGCTCCGCGCGCACCGACCACTTCCACGTGCTGAACACCGTGGTGCCGCGTGCCATGGAGGAGGTCATCGCCTCCACGCGCCTGATGGCGGCCGTGGTGGACGGCATGACCCTCGACGCCACGCGCGCCGGCGAGGCCGCCCGCCGTGGCTTCATCACCGCGGCCGACCTCAGCGATGTGCTGGCACAGGACGCGGGCCTCGACTACCGCACCGCGCACCACGTGGTGGGACGCGCGGTGAAGATGCTGGTGGACGCCGGGCAGGATGAGTCGGCGCTCACCCCGACGTTGCTCGCCGAGGCTGCCAAGGCCAGTGACGGCATTGACCTGATGGTTGACGAGGCCCTCATCGCAAAGGCGCTTGACCCCGACGATGCCGCCGACACCCGCCTGCAGCAGGGCTCATCAGCCCCGGGGGAGACCGAGGCCATGGTCGCCGGGTGCGAGGTTGCGGTTGAGGAGGCCCGGGAGATCGG
>CAIPNN010000169.1 GCA_903866425.1 uncultured Actinomycetes bacterium | reverse complement strand
CGGCCCAAGATGGGTGCCGTGCTGCTGCAGTTGCCGCCACACGTGGCATCCGGGCCCGAGCAGCGAGCCGAGATCGGGCGCATCATCGAACGCCTCGCGCCGCTGCGCACGGCTGTGGAGTTCAGGAATGCATCGTGGGCCGAGCCGGGTGAGCGCGAGGCCGCCGTGGAGATGCTGGGGACCCGTGACGCGGCGTGGGTGTGCGTTGACGCCCCGCGCGTCGCCGCGCAGAGCGCGATGCCGCCGCTGGTTGAGGTGACCACGCCGGCGCTCGCCTATCTGCGGCTGCATGGTCGCAACGCAGACACCTGGCAGGGCAGCCGCACCGTGGCCGAACGCTTCGACTGGCAGTACTCCGACGAGGAGTTGGGCGAATGGCTTGACCCGGTACTCGATATGGCCGGGGCCGCGCAGGAGGTGGCGGTCGTGTTCAACAACAACCACGGCGATTTCGCACTGCGCAGCGCCACGCGGTTCGGCGAGATGCTGGGGGAGCGGCGACCCACCGAGCCGGGCGGGGGCGCTGCGACCGGCATCTAGGTGGGAGGTCTGGCGTCACGCGGGCACCACCGGCATGGCGGGATAGCTCCCGGTACGGCAGGCTTGGGGGGTGCGCCGCCAACTCCTCACCCTTGTCCTTGCCGGGTCAGCGCTCGTCTGTACCTCGGCGTCTGCCTCGCCACTCGGAAAGGCGCTTGACTACCTGTCGGCGCGGCAGGATCCGCTCACCGGGATGATCGGGCCAGCGGGCGCTGGGCAGGCGGCCGACACGGCGTGGGTGGCGATGGCTGCCGCTGCTGCCGGCGAGCAGCCGGTCGACTGGCATGGCGCAGGCCTCACGCTGAACGATGCGGTGGGGAGTCTGCCTGCCGACACCATCGGTGATCTGCTGCGTCTGGCGCTCGCGCGCAAGGCGTCCGGATCGCGCGATCCCGACATGGCCGACGCCGTCATGGCACAACGCTCTGCTGATGGGGGCTTCGGCACCTCGCAACTCACGTCGTGGGGCATCCTCGCCTACATCGCCGCCGCGGCCCCGCCGACCGACGTGCGCGTGACCACGGCGGTTGCGGCACTGCGGGGGCTGCAACTGGCCGACGGCGGTTGGGGCGTGGGTGGGGCCACGCAGTCGGACGCCGTGAGTACGGCGACGGCGATTCAGGGGCTGCGAGCCGCTGGTATTCCGGCGGCTGATCCGGCGCTCGTTGCCGCGCGCGGGCGGCTCCTGGCCTTCCGCGATCGCGGAGGTACATTCGGCCGCGCCGCAGTGCCCACGGCCTGGGCGGCGCTCGCCATCCGTTCGCTCGGGGAGCGACCCGACAAGGGCGCATGGCCGCTCGAGGGCAACGCCCTCAGCGCACTGGTTGGGCTGCAGCAGCCCGACGGCGGTGTGCGGGCATCAGCCCGGCAGCCGGCGTCCATTTTCAGCACGGCCGTCGCCGCCATGGCGCTGGGCGGACGCGCGCTTCCGGTTGCGGCTGGGCGCATCATCGCCCCGGTGCGCGCTCCGCGCATCGTGCGGCGTGCGCCGGCAAATGGGGATGTGGTGCGGGGTGTGCTGTCGGTGCAGTACACCGATGAGGCGGGCGGCACGGGCATTGATCCCCGGCAGACGCGCGTCACCGTCAATGGCGTCGATTACACGTCGCGCGCGCGCATTACCCCGTACACGCTGCAGATCCGCGCAGCAGCGCTGCCGCGCGGAACGCTGAACCTGCGCATCAAGGTGCGCGACCGCGCTGGCCACGCCACAACCGCCGCCTGGAGTGTGGTCGGGGCCGGGTGAGTACAATGGCGACCATGATCACGCTGACGGAAACCGCGGGCTCCAGGCTCCGCGACATCATCGCCGACGAGGCAGAGCCCGGCTCGGGCCTGCGTGTGAAGGTCATCCCCGGCGGTTGCTCGGGCTTTGAGTACGCAATGACCTTTGACAAGCCCGCTGACGACGACGAGATCGTCGAGCAGCATGGCGTGAAGGTCATCATCGATCGCTTCAGCGTGCCGTACCTGCTGGGCGCTGAGTTCGACTACGAGGAGGGGTTCCAGGGTGCGGGTTTCCGCATCAACAACCCCAACTCCACGGGCTCGTGCGGCTGCGGCAAGTCGTTCACCGCATAGCCGGGTGAGCACCCCGGTCATCGCGGGCGCTGTTCGGACGCCGATCGGGTCATTCATGGGCGCTCTTGCGCAGGTGCCCGCCACGGAACTGGGCGCCATCGCCATCCGCGAAAGCCTGTGGCGCGCGGGCGTGCGTGCCGACGCCGTGGATGACGTGTTGCTGGGCTGCATCCTGCAGGCGGGGCTGGGGCAGGGTCCCGCACGCCAGGCCGCCATCGCCGCGGGCATCCCCGTCGATGTGCCGGCCACCACCATCAACATGCTGTGCGGGTCGGGCCTCCGGGCCGTGGGTATGGCCGCGCAGGCCGTGCGCGCCGGTGACGCGGGCGTGGTGGTCGCAGGAGGCATGGAGAACATGAGCCGGGCGCCCCATGTTGCCGATGGCATTCATGCCGGCGCGCGCATGGGCGATGTGGCGTTGAGGGACACGCTGATTGCCGACGGCCTGTGGTGTGCGCTCACCGACCAGCACATGGGGTCAACCGCCGAGCGCGTGGCCGAGCAGTTCGGGGTGTCGCG
>CAIPNN010000168.1 GCA_903866425.1 uncultured Actinomycetes bacterium | reverse complement strand
GCCCTCGACGGCCTTGTCGGCCATGGCACCGAAGGTCTTGTTGAGGAAGGGCTCGGCGAACTTGAGGGCGCCGGTGAGACTGAGCTCGGCGGCGTAGGTGATGGTGGTGCCACCGTCGGCGGCGTCGGCGAACGTGATGGTGTCGACGGCCTTCGCCTTCGCGCCGGTACCGGTGATGACGAGCCGGTTCACGGGATCCCACTCGGTGATGACGTAGGTCATCGGCGTGGCCTTGCCACGGAACTCAGCGACGATGGCGAACGAGGTGCCGAGGCCGGGGTCGCCCGGGGTCTCCTGCGACGACGACGCGAGACCCGGGTCCCACTCAGGGGCCCTCCCGAAGTCGGCCACGCGGCGGAAGGCCTCGTCGCGGGGCACGGGCACGCTGATGGTGCGTTCGACGCTGATCATTACTGCCTCCTCAGTCGCGCGGACGCACGACGCCGATGGACGCGACGAGCGCGACGATGGCCGCTCCCATCGCGATGTAGATGCCGACGTCCCGTGCAAGGAACTCGGCGGGGCCTGGCGGGCGGATGAGGCGCCATGTCACCAGCGCGGTGGCACCCACGGCCAGTGCAAGGCACAGCCAATTGAGCGCCCGAACCACCTCGCCGTCGAGTGGGAACGTGCCGCGGAGGTCCAGCACGACAAGCACGCTGGCGATGAGCAGCAGCACGCCGAAGGCAAAGGCGGCACGGCCAAGCACCGTGGAGTCCCACCCCGAGCTCGACTCGGGCGAGAACGGTGGTGCAACGTCGGCGGTGTACCACGGGAGGAACACGCTGACCGCGAGGATCGCGGCTGCCACGGCGATGACGGCTGGCAGCGTGCCGCGTGGTCCGCGGTCGTCGGCTCGTGTGCTCACCGGCGGCATCCTATGTCAGCGCGCGGCTGGTAGGCTCGACTCGCTCCGGCACTTCCCGAGGAGGCTCGCGTGCCCACCTACATCTTGCTCAGCACCCTCAGCCCTCATGGCGCGGGGACCATCAAGGCCAACCCGCAGCGGGTGAAGGAAGTGAATCAGGAGATCGAGCAGATGGGCGCGAAGGTCGTGCAGCAGTGGGCCGTGCTCGGCCCGTACGACTTCGTGAACATCGTCGAGGCACCTGACGAGAAGGTCATCGCCCGTGTGTCGGTCGAGCTCGCAGCTCGCGGCACGGCGCATTTCCAGACGCTCACCGCCATCCCGGTGGACGAGTTCCTCTCACTTCTCAAGTAGCCGCATGGGCGCCCGCCGCCGCGGAGTGATCATCGGCGTCGGGCTCGCGGGCCTGGCGGCATCGCCACTTGCCGCACCGGCACGCGCGGCCGTGATGGTGCGCATTGAGCGCTTCCGGCGCCGGTCGCCCGACCCCGTCGGCGCCTTTCTCGAAGCACCCTGCTACGCCGAGCCTGCCGAGCGCCCGCGCCCGGCCGACGACCCCGCGGAGTAGCCATGTCGGGTGGGCCCTTCGCGTGGGAACTGCTCATCCCCGCGCACAGGATCGTGCTCGGGCTGCTCGCCGGCGAGGTGGTGGAGACCCGCGCCGGGTCGTCGGCCGCCACCTTCGCCGCCTATCGCAAGCTCGACGGTGCGGTGCCGGGCATGATCGCCTGGCCCAACACGGTGCTGCTCACCGGGCCCGAGCCCATCATCGTCGACCCCGGTTACCAGACGCAGGGCGACATGCTGGCGGGAGCACTGCGTGCGCGGGGCATGGAACCCGACGCCGTGCGCACCGTGGTGATGACCCACCTGCACTCCGACCACCTGTCGGCACTGCCGCAACTGCCCGGCGTCACCGAGGTGTGGGTGCACGAGGACGAACTGGACACGCCCTACGCGCGTCGCCAGAAGGGCATTCTCGACGAGGTGTCGCTGGTGGTGATGACCGGTGCGTCGGGTGATATCCGGCCGGGACTCACGTGGATTCACACGCCCGGTCACGCGCCTGGGCATGTCGCGGTCATCGCCGAGTGCGCCGCCGAGCGGGTGGTCATCGCCGGGGACACGTTGGGGCCCGACCCCAGTTGGTTTGACGACATGAACCCCCCGCAGGGTCTTGATGAGCGCGACGCCCACCTGCGGGCGTTCGAGGCGATCCGGGCGCTCGCCCCTGCGGTGGTGATCCCGGGGCACACCCCTCCATTCCTGCTGCCCTAGCCGCCGGAAGGGACGTGGGCAGGCGGGGCGAACGAGTGGGGCATGGATCTTCGTGAAATCACGCGCGAGCAGAAGATGTTCGGCGCCGCAATCGCAGCACTGCTCTTCATCCTCACGCTTCTTCTGAAGTGGGTGTCGGTGGGCCCGGTGAGTGCATCGGGAACCGACTTCGGCGCGTGGTGGATCGCCCTGCTCATCGCCCTGGTGGGCGGGGGCATCCTTGCCGCCGATGCGCTGGGCATTGAGATCCCGTTGCGCCTGCCGGTGACGAGCCTTGCGACCTATCTGATGTCGCTGCTGGTCTTCTACGTGATCATCTTCATCTTCGCTGCCGACAGCCTGTCGTACGGCGTGTGGCTCGCCCTGATCTTCTCGGTGATCGCGCTTGGGTTGTCGTACTCGCTGTACCGGGACGACGCGCGGTAACACCTGCGGGGATGCGCCGGGCGGCTCGGTACACTC
>CAIPNN010000167.1 GCA_903866425.1 uncultured Actinomycetes bacterium | reverse complement strand
TGTCGGTCATGCGCGCACTGTACCGGGCGTGCGACGATGCCCCGCATCAACGACGAGGAGCTCTCGATGGCCTATTGCATCGCCGTCCGCTGGACGATCAACCCGGGTGAGGAGCAGCGCGTGCGCGAGCTCGCCGACTCCATGCTCGCCCCCTCCAACGCCGAGCCCGGCTGTCAGGCCTACATCCTGCACACCGACCCCGCCGATCCCTCCGCGCTCTTCCTCTACGAGCAGTACGACGACGAGGCCGCCTTCCAGGCCCACTGCGACTCCCCCCACTTCGTCGCCACGGTGGCGGGCCAGATCTTCCCGCTGCTGTCCGACCGCCGCCTCGAGATCTACGCGAGCGCCTAGCGCGTCAGCCCCGCCTGTCACCCGCTGGGGGTGGCAGGCGGTCCGGGTGGATCCCGGCGGTTCCGAGTGGACGACATCGCCGCACCGAAAAACGCTGCGCGTGCTGCCCGCATCCGCGCACCCGAGTGACCTGACCGATGGGTGCCGATCCGGCTCAGTTGTCGGTGTCGCAAGCCACCCCGGGATCTCACCCGCTTCCGCGCAGGCCCTAGCCCGTGACGGTCTCTGCCGGGGTGACCAGTGGGGTGATGCGAATCGGCGTGGAGCGGGCTGTGGTCAGCGTGGCACTGCTCGCCGAGGATCGTGCCGTGCCGATCACCCGGCGGGTGACGGTCCGTTGGGTGACTGCACGCACGTGGACGGCTCGGGTGCGCGTGGTACCTGCGACGAGGTTGCCGAGGGAGAAGCACAGGGAGCGCCCGGCGCGCTGCGCGCCGCCGGTGTGTGTCACCACCAGGTTTGCCGGGAGTGTCAGGCAGGTGGTCACCGATGCGACGGTGGCCTTGCTGCTGTTGGAGGCGCGAATGGCGATGCGCATCGTCTCCCCGCTGCGCAGACGTGTCCGGCCCGGTAGCACCACGACCTCGATCTTGGTGCTCGTCGCTGTCGTACTCGTCGAAGTGGTAGTGGTGGCGGAAGTCGTGCTGGTCGGCGTGATCGCGTTTGATGGTGCCGATGCCGGCGAAGTACCCGTCGCGTTGGTGGCCGTGACGGTGAAGGTGTAGCTCGTACCGTTTGTGATGCCCGTGACGATGCAGCTGGTGGCAGGGGCCGTGATGGTGCACGTCTTGCCACCGGGGCCCGAAAGCACCGTGTAGTTGGTTACCGATCCGCCCGCCAGCGGCGTGATGGTGACGGTCGCCTGCCCGTCGCCTGCGACCGCATGGGGCGCCGCGGGGGCCTGCGCGGCGTCGAGAAACTTGGCGACGAAGCCGTCGAAGGCGCCTGAAGTGCCCGTGCTGGTGAGCGTGATTGATCCAAAGACGGCGACACCGTCGAAGCTGCCCACCACGATCGCCGAGCCATCCGGCATGGCGCTGACGCCTGTGCCCTCATCCGTGCTTGTCGTGCCGCCGGCGCTCGTGGCCCAGACCCAGGCTCCCGACCCCCCGATCTTTGCGACAAAGGTGTCGTCACTGCTCGTGTTGCTTGTCACACTGCTGGTGCCGAAGGCGACCGTACCGCGGAAGTAGCCCGTCACGATCGCCGAGCCGTCAGAGAACGCGCTGACACTGTTGCCAACATCACTCGAGGTCCCGCCGGTGCTCGTGGCCCAGACCCAGGCGCCCGACGCGTCGATCTTCGCCACGAAGATGTCGTTACTGCTCGCGTTGCTTGTGATGGTGGTGGTGCCGAAGTCGGCGGCGCCGTTGACGTACCCCGTCAGGATCGCCGAGCCATCCGCCAGAGCGCTCACACGGGTGCCCTGCGCGTCGTCGCTGCTGCTGCCAAGCGCCGCCTGCGTGGCCCAGACGAACGAACCCGTCGCATCAACCTTGGCGATGAAAACTGTCTCAGCGTTCACACCGCT
>CAIPNN010000166.1 GCA_903866425.1 uncultured Actinomycetes bacterium | reverse complement strand
CTCGACGACATGGATCTCGAGCGAGAGCGCGGCATCACCATCAAGTCGCACCCTATCCGCATCATGTATCAGGCCGATTCGGGTACCACCTACCAGTTCAACCTCATCG
This sequence comes from uncultured Actinomycetes bacterium, assembly GCA_903866425.1. GTDB lineage: Bacteria > Actinomycetota > Thermoleophilia > Miltoncostaeales > Miltoncostaeaceae > SYFI01. Next base: position 7,943 of record CAIPNN010000166.1, on the reverse strand, counting down.
ACACGCCCGGCCACGTGGACTTTGCCTACGAGGTGTCGCGCAGCCTGGCGGCATGCGAGGGTGCGCTGCTGGTGGTGGATGCCAGCCAGGGCATCGAGGCCCAGACGCTGGCCAACGCGTATCTGGCAATTGAGGGCGACCTCGAGCTTGTGCCGGTGCTCAACAAGATCGACCTGCCTGCGGCCGACCCCGAGCTGCACTCGCGCGCGCTGTCGGACCTCATCGGTGACGATCCCGAGAACGTGCTGCGCATCAGTGCCAAGACTGGCGTCGGTGTGAAGGAGGTGCTCGAGGCCGTGGTCACGCGCATGCCGCCGCCGCGGGGAGTCTTGGACGCGCCAGCGCGTGCGCTGGTGTTCGACTCGGTGTACGACCAGTACCGGGGCGTGGTGGCATTCGTGCGTGTGGTGGACGGCGAGCTGAAGGCCCGCACCACGCTGCGCGCCATGGCCACCGGCAGCAACTTCGATGCCGAGGAGATCGGCGTGATGTCGCCGGTCATGACGCCCATCGGCCACCTGTCTGCGGGCGAGAGCGGCTACATCGTCACGGGCCTGAAGAGTCTGAACGAACTGCGCGTGGGCGACACCATCACGCTGGCGCAGGCGCCAGCCACCGAGGCGCTCCCGGGCTACCGCGAGGTGAAGCCCATGGTGTTCTGCGGTCTGTTCCCCGTCGACAGCGACGAGTACCCCGACCTGCGTGATGCCCTCGAGAAGCTGTCGCTCAATGACGCCTCGCTGGTGTGGGAGCCCGAGACCTCGCAGGCGCTCGGCTTCGGATTCCGCTGTGGCTTCCTCGGCCTGCTGCACATGGACATCATCCGCGAGCGGCTCGAGCGCGAGTACGACCTCGACCTCATCACCACCACGCCCAACGTGGAGTACGAGGTGACCACCACGTCGGGTGTGGTGATGGAAGTGCGCTCGCCGGTTGACCTGCCGAGCCCCAACCACATCGAGCAGATCGAAGAGCCGTACGTGCGCTGCACCATGTTGGTGCCGCAGGATGGTGTGGGCGCGGTGATGGGCCTGTGCCAGGAGCGGCGTGGGCAGTTTGTGACCATGACGCCCATCGAGAACCGGCAGCAGGTGGTGTACGACATGCCGCTGGCCGAGATCGTGCTCGACTTCTACGACCAGCTGAAGTCGCGCACCCGCGGCTACGCATCGCTCGACTACGAGATGATCGACGGCCGGGTGAGCCCGCTGGTGAAGCTCGACATCCTGCTGGCCGGCGAGCCCGTTGACGCGCTGTCGATGATCGTGCATCGCGACAGCGCCTATGCCCGCGGCAAGGGGCTGGTTGATCGCCTGAAGGAGACCATCCCGCGTCAGATGTTCGAGGTGCCGGTGCAGGCGGCAATCGGCGGCAAGATCATCGCCCGCGAGACGGTGAAGGCGAAGCGCAAGGACGTGCTGGCCAAGTGCTACGGCGGCGACATCAGCCGCAAGCGCAAGCTCCTCGAGAAGCAGAAAGAGGGCAAGAAGCGCATGAAGCACGTGGGCAACGTCGAGGTGCCGCAGGAGGCCTTCCTGGCCGTGCTGCAGCTGGACGGGGACTCCCAGTAGTGACCGCCGGCGATCCCGCAGGGGTCGCGCATCTGTACGTGCACCTGCCCTTCTGCGCGTCGCGGTGCGGGTACTGCGCCTTTGTGGTTGAGGTGGGGCGCGAGGATGCGCGCGATGCCTACCTCGACGCGCTCATCGGTGAACTGCATCGCGAGGCCGGGGTGCTCGGGCCGCTGGAAACGGTGTACCTGGGAGGCGGCACGCCATCACTGATGGGGGCGGAGCGGCTCGCGCGCCTGCTTGGGGAGATCTCCCCGCTGCTCGCGCCGGGCGCCGAGGTGAGCATGGAGGCCAACCCGGAGACGGTGACTGAGGAACTGCTTGGGGCGCTGGCAGAGGGGGGAGTCACGCGGCTGTCCCTCGGCGTGCAGTCGTCCCATACGCCCTTGCTCGGCATTCTCGATCGGCGGGCCACACCCGGCGACGCGGTGCGGGCGGTGGAACTCGCCCGTGCCTCGGGCATCCCCATGCTGTCGGTCGACTTCATCCTTGCCGTGCCCGGGCAGTCGCCGGCCGACCTGGCGGCCGACCTGGAGTGGATCGCGGCGGCCGGTGCTGATCATGTGTCGTGGTACGAGCTTGAGTTCAAGGAGGGCAGTGCCATCGCCCGCGGCGACATGGTGCCTGCCGACGACGACCTGGCTGCCGATCTGTACCTGCAGGCAGTGGAGGGGCTCGAGGGGCTGGGGTACCGCTGGTACGAGCTCGCCAACTTTGCCCGTGAGGGAGCGGAGTGCCGTCACAGCCTGGCGTACTGGCGCGCACGCGATTACCTCGGTATCGGGGTCGGGGCAGTGAGCACTCTGGGCGACGAACGCCGGCGCAATGCACCCGGTCTCGACCGGTACATCTCGGCGCTCGGCGCCGGCGCCGAGCCGCCGCGTACGCGTGAAGCGCTCGATGCCGACACCCGCCGACGTGAGCGCTGGATGCTCGGCACGCGGGTGGATGACGACCTCGATACCGCGTGGGCGGGCCCCCCGGACAACCCGGCGGCGCTCGACCTGATGCGGGCACAGGGGCTCATCCAGACCGGCCCGGGCACCGTGCGGCTTACGCGCCGTGGCCGTCTGCTTCAGAATGCAGTGATGCAGCAACTGATGGACTTCGCATGAGCACCGCACCCGACGCCGCCCCGGCCGCCCTCACACCGCGCCAGGAAGAGGTGCTGCGCGCGGTGGTTGACCGCCACATCACCAGCGGGCAGCCGGTGGGCAGCAAGCACATCGCCGGCAATGACGGGCTCGACTGGGCGTCGTCCACCATCCGGTATGAGCTGCACCGCCTTGAGGAACTGGGGTACCTCAACCACCCGCACACCTCGGCCGGCCGTGTGCCCACCGACGTGGGGTACCGCTACTACGTCGACCGCCTGCTGCCGTCGGGGTCGTTGCCCGCACCGCGCGCCGCGGTTGACGCGGCCATCGCGCCCGACGTCGTGCATGTGCAGGTTGACCAGACCCTGCGACGCCTGGCCGACGCCATCAGCGATGTCACCGACCTCATGGGTGTCATCACCGGCCCGCCCGTGGCATCGGCCACCGTGCGCCACGTCGAGGTGCTGGTGCTGCAGCCCAACCTGGTGACCGTTGTGGTCATCACATCAACGGGCGACGTCACCAAGCAGCTGTTTGCCTTCGATCAGCCGGTCGACCCGCACCTGGCCGACTGGGCCGCGGCGTTCCTCAACGACCGGGCGCAGGGGCTGCCCATTGGCGCACGCACCATCGCCGGGCGCCTTGCCGACCCGTCGCTCGGGCCGCGTGAGCGCGCGTTCATCGATGCCGTCGCCCCTGCCCTGGAGGGCATGGATGAGGAGCGCGAGGTGTACGTGTCGGGTCAGGCCCGCGTGCTCACCGAGGAGCGCCGCGGGGAGATCGCCCAGATCGACGGCCTCATGCGTGCAATGGAAGAGCGCTACGCCCTGCTTGCGGTGCTGCGCAACGCCATCGACGGTGGTCAGAGGCCCTTTTTGCGTATCGGATCTGAACTTCCGTCGGGCTTTACGGGTGTCTCGATCGTCGCGGCGGGCTACGGTCCCGCACGGGGCGATCTCGGCACGGTGTCCCTTATCGGGCCCGTGCGCATGGACTACGCCCTTGCGATCGCGACCGTGCGTGAGGCATCTCGCGCGCTGTCGTCTTATGTGGAGGATGTGTACGGGTGAGCGAGGATCCGCGTTTCGAGATCCTGGAGGTGTGGCGCAGGCCGCTCGGCGGCGATGGCGAGGCCGCCGTTCGCGTGCTCGCCCGCATCGAGGCCGGTGCGTATGGCCCCGAGGAATACGCGGTGGGCGTCTCGATCGACCCCGACTCCGTGTTCGATCCGGTGGCCGAGGAAACCGACGTGTTCAGCGGTCTCACCTTTGCCGAGGCGCACTGGGTTGCGGCCGTCATCGCCAGCAACGAGGGCCAGCCCGAGGCGGCAGAGGATCTGCTGTTCGATCTGCGCGTGCCGGTCGACCTCGAGTGGCGCGACATCGACCTTTCGTCGGTCGTCGTCGAGCCGGGTGGCGTGCGGTCAACTCCGCTGGTGCCGTGGGAGCCGGGCGATGCGCCGTCGGCCACGCGCTGGGCCATTGCGACGTACACGCTCGACTGCGGCCATCAGGCCGTGGAGATGCTGCAGCAGGACCCCGACTCGGCGCCCTTCTGGGTTGAGCGCGGGGCCGTCGACCACCTTGCGGCCCGCGATGCCCGCAGCCTGGCGCGCCTGCTGCTCGACGCATCGACGCTCGAAGAGGCCCATCAGCTGATCGAGTCGGCGCAGGCCAACCTGGCCACGCATACCGATGGACACCCGGACGACGAGTTGGAGGGCCCGGACGGGCACTGATGCCGACCACGCGTGATTACTACGAGATCCTGGGCGTCGGTAGGGACGCCTCGGAGAAGGACCTGAAGTCGGCATTCCGTCGGCTGGCACGGGAACTCCACCCAGACGTCAACCCCGATGACCCCACCGCTGAGGCGCGTTTCAAGGAAGTTGCCGAGGCGTACGAGGTGCTGTCGAACCCCGAGCAGCGCGCGCGGTACGACCGCTTCGGCCACGACGGCGTGCGCGGTGCGTCGGGCGGCGGCCCCGGTGGCGCCCAGGGCTTCGGGTCGTTTCAGGACATCTTCGAGGCGTTCTTCAACGGCGGCGGCGGCGACATGTTCGGCGGCGCGGGCGGCGGATTCCAGGGCCCGGCTGCCGGTGACGACATCCTCGTGGGCGCCACCATCTCGTTTGTCGACTCCGCCAAGGGCATTGAGACCGAGGTGTCGGTGGAGCGCATTGAGGACTGCGAGGGGTGCGGCGGCACCGGTGCGGCGCCGGGCAGCAACCCCACCACCTGCAGCACATGCCAGGGGCATGGGCAGGTGCGCCAGGTGATGAACACCGCGCTCGGCCAGATGGTGCGCGCCCGCCCGTGCCCGCAGTGCAACGGCAAGGGCCTCAACATCACCGACCCGTGCACCGACTGCAAGGCGCACGGGCGTGTGCGCAAGCGCGGCAAGGTGCCCGTCCGTATCCCCGCCGGAATCGCGAGCGGTCAGCGCGTGCGACTGCCGGGGCGTGGTGGTGCGGGCGAGATGGGCGCACCCGCCGGCGACCTCTACGTCGAGGTGAAGGTGACCCCCGACGCACGGTTCATCCGCGACGACCTCGACATCATCACCGAGGCCCGCATCGGCGCCACCGAGGCCATGACCGGCACGGTGGTCACGGTGCCCACCATTGAGGGCGAACGCGAGGTCGACCTGCGGGCCGGTGTGCAGCCGGGCGAGCAGATCCGCCTGAAGGGCCTGGGATTCCCCAACGTGCAGGGCCGCGGGCACGGCGATCAGGTGGTGCTGGTTGATGTGCGTATCCCGCGCATCACCTCCGATGAGGGTCGCGAGGCGCTTCGCCCGTTGTCAGAACATCTGGCCGAGGCCGGGGACGACGGCGACGACGAGGGGTTCTTCGGGCGCCTGCGGCATGCCTTCCGCTGACCGCCTGATACGGCTCACGGTCATCGTGGCCGAGGCCGACGTCGACATCGCCGTGGCGGAGGGCTGTGGCCTCACCGGTGGTGGCTGCCGCGTGGCCGACCCGGCGGATGGCCGGGTGGTGGTCGACTACTGGGTACCCGAGGCCTCCAACCCCGGCGCCGAGGCGATGCAGGCGCTGCTGGCCTCGGTGGGCATCGTCACCGATGTGACCGAGCAGGTGGAGGACGACTCGTGGAAGCGCGCCCTCCGCGACTTCCACCAGCCCGTCGTCGCAGGGCGTATCCGCGTGCGCCCTCCGTGGGTGGCACCTGAGCCCGGCATGCTCGATGTGGTCATCGACCCGGGCATGGCGTTTGGCACGGGTCAGCACCCCACCACGCGCACATCGCTCGAACTGATCGCCGAGGTGCCACGCGGCCCGGTGCTCGATGCCGGCTGTGGGACGGGCGTGCTGTCAATCGCGGCCGCGCGACTGGGCTTCGGCCCGATTACGGCGATCGATCACGACCCGCACGCAGTACGCGCCACGGAGGCAGGCGCCCGCGCAAACATGGTGCAGATCGACGTGCACCGGGGAACGATCGGCAGTGACCCGCTGCCCGAGGCCCCGATCGTGTTCGCAAACCTCACGCTGGAGGTGCTGCGAATCCTGGCAACCGCGCTGATTGATGCGACCAACCCGGTGCCTGACACCGGTGGGTGTCTGGCACCGCAGGAAGGACCCCCCGCAGTAACGCCCCATCACGATGCGCAAAAAACGGTGCCTGACACCGGTGGGTGTCTGGCACCGGGTGGTGTCAGGCACCTGGTTGCCTCTGGGCTTCGGGTGCATGAGGTTGACGATGCCGTTGCTGCGTTTTCGCCGCTTGGGCTTGTTGAGGTGCGGCGCCTTGCGGAGGACGGCTGGGCCTCGGTGAGGATGGCGCGTTGAGGCATATGTTCCGGTACCTCGTTGATGAGGACCCGGAGGACGGCGTCGAGATCGCCTTGTCTGACGACGATTCGCGGCACCTCGTGAAGGTGGTGCGGCGGCAGGTGGGGGACGGTGTGGAGGTCATCGCCCCGGCCGGCGATCTGTGGCCCTGCGAGGTGGTGAGCACCGGCAACCCCGCCGTGGTGCGCGTTGTGGGGCCCGCACGCCCCGCGCCAGACGTCGCGCCCCTGTCGCTGTGGGTGGGGCTCACCGAGTCGGGCAAGCTCGATCTGGTGGCCGAGAAAGCCGCCGAACTGGGCGTGGCGCGCCTGGGCGTGCTGGTGACCGACCGGGCCAAGCGCGTGCCCGAGCCGGACGCCTGGAATCGCCGTCAGGCGCGCATGCAGCGCGTGGCGGTTTCGGCAGCGCGACAGAGTGGCCGCGGAGTGCGGCCGGTTCCGATGGGGTTGGTACCGTTGGCGCACGTGATCGAGACCACCGCTCCGGGGCAGGGGATCATTCTTGATCCCCGTGCAGGCGATTCGCTCGCCCAGGTCCTCGGCGGGCGCGATGTGGCGGCCCCGCTGACATTGCTGGTGGGAGGCGACACGGGTTTCACCGATGCCGAGGCCGACACCGCAGTGGCTGCGGGGTTTGCGGCGGCACAGATGGGCGTGGGCGTGCTGCGCGCCGAGACGGCCGCCATCGCCGCTGCCACGCTGGCGCTCAACCACTTGGGGGGACTTTCGTGACCGATGACTGCCTGTTCTGCCGCATTGTCGCCGGGGAGATTCCGGCCGACGTGGTGCGTCGTGGCGACGGCATGCTCGCCTTTCGCGACATCGCGCCCAAGGCACCGGTGCACGTGCTGGTCATCCCCGAGCGCCACGTGCACTCCATCGCCGGTGTTGACGGTCTCGATTCCGACGAGCGCGCACAGATGCTGGCCTTCATCGCCGACGTGGCCGCGCAGGAGGGCATTGAGGAGTCGGGCTACCGCGTCACCACCAACCATGGCCCCGATGCGCTGCAGAGCGTGTTCCATCTGCACTGGCATGTGATGGGCGGAACCACGCTGTCGGAGTCGATGTAATGGCTGAGCACGCGATGGAAGTTGCCGACCGGGTATCGGTGGAACTGGCCGGCGAGCACGATGCCGTGCTGCGCGCGCTTGAGGAGCGCCTCGGCATCGACATCGATCTTCGCGGCACCCAGGTCCTTCTGAAGGGCGACGAGGTGCGCGTCGAGCGCGGCGCCGCGGTCATCGAGGAACTGGCGCGCCTGGTCGACTCCGGGCGCACGCTGGCCCCCACCATGATCGAGGCCGTCGCCTCGGCGATCGAGCAGGCCGGCCGGCCCGATGCGCTGCTGGGCGACGGGGTGTGGCGCCACCGCCAGCGCAGCATCACGCCCACCACCGCCGGCCAGAAGGCCTACGTGGATGCCATTCGCAAGAACACCATCACCTTCGGCATCGGCCCG
>CAIPNN010000165.1 GCA_903866425.1 uncultured Actinomycetes bacterium | reverse complement strand
GACTTCGCCCTGGTGCTCACCAAGACCGACCTGCCGCACGACGGGGTGATGGTGGGGGAGGTGGTGGCCCGCCAGCGTGCCGCCGGACACCCGGTGATCAGCGGGTCGTCGCATGACCCTGAGATGGTCGAGCAGGTGCGCGATCTCATCAGCGGCCGCCTGGCTGCCTTCACCGGACTCTCCGGCGTGGGCAAGTCGACCCTCACCAGTGCACTCACCGGCGTGGCGCGTGCCACCGGTGAGGTGTCCGACCGCCTGCGGAGCGGCAGGCACACCACCACCGACCCCAGGCTCATCCCGCTGCCGGGGGGTGGCGCGGTCATCGACACGGCTGGCGTGCGGGCCTTCTGGCTTCCCCCAATGACCTATGGCGATATTGCGCAGGGATTTCCGGACATCGTCGAGGCGGCAGCACGATGCCGTTTTCGCAGTTGTCGTCATATGGGAGATGCCGGTTGTGCAGCGGAAACCGAGGTTGATCCGGTGCGTCTGGCGTCGTATCGGGCCTTGGTGGAAGCCGCAGATTCGGCTGAGAAATTTGCGCGCGGTGGGGCTTCGTGACGTATGCTGCAAACCGCTGCCCGTCAGGGCGCGAATCCATCCCCATACGACGTCCCTGAAGAGGTAGGCAATGAGCACCAAGAAGACCGGTTGGGAAGCCCTCGACAAGTGGGTTGGCGATTCACCCGCAAGCGCGGGGGACGCACCAGCAGTTCCCGCGGGCGCAAAGACGACCGGTTGGGAGGCCCTCGACAAGTGGGTCGGCGACGGTGACTCCGGCGCAGCAGCCGCAGCGCCCGCAGGCGGCGCAAAGACGACCGGCTGGGAGGCCCTCGACAAGTGGGTCGGCGACGGTGGGGCACCCACCGAGGCCGGTTCCAGCGCCGGTTCCGCAGCATCTGGCGGTTCGTCGTCGGGTGGCGGGTTCTTTGGCTGGCTGAAGAGGCTCTTCGGCGGCAAGTAGTCGGGGGGCCGTGCGGGTAGCATCAGGCGGGTAACCGATCTGAGGAGTCCGCATGGCGTCCAGCGACGCGTCAATTGGGCGGATCGAGGAGATTCTCGGCGGGGATGCCGAGAGTCTCCTCGGCCATGCCTGCAAGACCATCCCGGCAAGCAGCATCCACCAGCCGGGCCCTGACTTCATCGACCGCGTCACTGCCGCGAGCGACCGGCCCATCCCGGTGCTCCGTTCCCTCCAGCAGATGTACGGCCACGGCCGACTCGCCGGCACGGGATTCCTCTCGATTCTCCCTGTCGACCAGGGCATCGAGCACTCGGCTGGCGCCTCGTTCGCCAAGAACCCGGCCTACTTCGACCCGGCCAACATCGTCGAGCTGGCCATCGAGGGCGGCTGCAACATGGTGGCCACCACCTTCGGTGTGCTGGGGTCAGTCGCGCGCAAGTACGCGCACAAGATCCCCTTCATGCTCAAGATCAACCACAACGAGTTCCTCACCTACCCCAACGGCTTCGACCAGATCATGTTCGCGTCGGTGGAGCAGGCCCGCGACATGGGCTGCGTCGCAGTTGGCGCCACCATCTACTTCGGGTCGGACGAGAGCAAGCGCCAGATCGTCGAGGTGGCCGAGGCCTTCGAGCACGCCCACGAGCTGGGCATGGCCACCGTGCTGTGGTGCTACCTGCG
>CAIPNN010000164.1 GCA_903866425.1 uncultured Actinomycetes bacterium | reverse complement strand
TCCACCACGCCCACGAACTCGTGCCCGATGCGGCAGCCGTGGTCGAAGCCAAAGGCCTCACCGTGGTTGAGGATGTGCAGGTCGGATCCGCAGATGCCGGCCTTGGTCACCCGGACGATCGCGTCGCCGGGCTCGAGAATCGTGGGGTCGGGAACGGTCTCAACCGTCATCTTCCCGTTGCCCTCAAAGACGATGCCCTTCATACGTGCCGCCCTTCCACAGGTGCCAGTGACTGGGGGAGTCGTTCGACTCTAAACGCGCCAGTCCTCGGATGAACCCCCCGTTCGGCGTATTCCCCCGTTATGCTCCCGCCCGCCGTCGGCGCTCGTACATACATGTGAGCGCCCCAACAATTTTCGAGGAGTTCTTGTGGCTGAGCGTCTTTTCTGGGAGGAGCTGAACGCGGGCGACACTGCGGAGTCGCTCCGTCGTACCGTCACCGAGGCTGACGTCGTCAACTTCTGTGGTGTGTCTGGCGACTTCAACTGGTTCCACATCGACGACGTCGGTGCCAAGGACTCCGTGTTCGGCCAGCGCGTGGCGCACGGCATGCTGGTCACCAGCATCGCCACCGGTCTGCAGGTGGAGAAGATGGAGCCGAAGATCGCGACCGCCGCATTCGTCGGTCTCGACTCGTGGCAGTTCCGCGCCCCTGTCTTCATCGGCGACACCATTCGCGTGAAGCGCACCATCGGCGAGAAGGCCGAGAACGAGAAGAACCCCAAGGCCGGCTGGTGCAAGTACGAGATCGAGGTCCTCAACCAGGAGGACAAGGTCGTGCAGCGCGGCGTCTGGAACATGCTTATTCAGCGCAAGGGCTGATTTCGCCTGATGCAGGCCCGCCACCATGTGGCGGGCCTGCATCGGCCATCCCCTCGCTGAGGTCTCGATGAGACTGCTCCCTCCCGCTTTCACTGCCCCCCTTGCTGTCGCGCTGGTCGCTGGTGCGCTCGTCTTCGCGGGCTGTGGCGACTCCGCAGCGCCTGAGGGCACCACCGGTGCCGCGACTGCGGGCACGACCAGCGCGGCAGCAGCCCCGTCGGGTGACCGTCAGGAGCGCGTGGTCCACTCGGTGCTGCCCATGGACATGGACGGCGCTGACTCGAAGGACATGTTCGCGGCCATGCAGCTGGCTCTGGATGAGCGCGGGGCCGACCACGGTGCCATCCGCGTGACGCTGGCCATGAACAATGACTCCGGCCCCGATGGCAATAGCGACCCGGCCCGGGTCGCGACGATTGCCCGGAAGGTCGTGGCCGACCCGGCATCCATCGGCATCATCGGCACCATCACGTCATCGGGCAGCAAGGTGATGCAGCCGATCACCAACCGGGCCTCACTGCCGATTCTCGGCATCTCGGCCACGGCAGTGGGGCTCACGCGCCGCACCGATGGTCGTCCCGGTATGCCCCCGGACGTCGCGCCCACCGGTAAGCCCAACCTGGCGCGCCTCGTGCCGAATGACGCCCGCCAGTCGCTCGCGCTCGCGGCGTACATGAGGGAGGAGAGCGTCGGCGACCTCGTCATCATCAATGACGGGGAGACCTACGGCGTCGGGCTCACCGAGTCGGTGGTGCGCGACGCCAAGCGTGCGGGCATCAGGGTTCAGGACGTCCTGGTGATGAAGAGCAATGCCGATGCAGCACGTGTCGGGCGCGAGGCAGCGGTGAAGCTCGCCGACAGCCGAGGCACGCCCGCCGTGCTCATCGCCGGCAACAGCGCCGCGGCATCCGTTGCCGCGACGAAGGCAGCAGCGCTCGCCAATGACCAGCTGCTCATCTTCGGCCCCGACAGCATGGCGCTGCGTGGGGTGTACGCCAACCTTGGTTCCGCGGTCGAGCGCCGCGTGTACATCACCAGTTATCTGCTGCCTGTTGAGTACTACGGGCCGCTCGGGGTGGAGGTGTTTGGCCGCCTGGCCGCCAAGCTGGGCCGCAAGCCCACGCCCACCGCGCTGTACGCGTACGAAGCCATGGACCTGCTGCTGGCATCCATCGGCGAGGCGCTGCCCGACGCCGCGGCGATCAAGGGCAAGACGGTGAAGCAGCAGCGGGCCGCCGTGACCGCGGCGCTGCTGCATACCTTTGACCGCGGGTCGGTGGTGGGTACCTATTCCATCGACGTGCACGGCGACACCACCAACACGCTCTACGGCGCGTACCGCGTTGAGAACAAGGATCTGGTGCGCGGCCAGGCGATCGACACAGGGGCGACCGGGTGAGCCTTCTCCAAGCCGCGATCATCCTGATCGTCACGGTGGGCTTTGCTGTTGCCGCCTGTGTGTTCACGCGGCGCCGAAACGTGCACTGGCCCGTCGTGCGCAACCCGGAGCACGCGAGTGAGCGCCCCAACGACCTCTCGTTCGGGTACTCCATCATCATCGGTTTCGTGCTCGTGGCGGCCCTGGGCACCTATCAGGACGCCAAGGTGGCGGCCACCAGCGAGGCACAGGCGCTGACTGCGCTGTCGCGTACGGCCCTGCAGATCCCGGCCAAGTTGCGCGACGACCTCGACCACCAGCTGGTCTGTTACGGCCGCGATGTCATCCGGTACGACTGGACGGCCGCAACCGACGGTTCGGGCGGCGGGGCACTTGGCGGAAGCCCGTACGTGGATGCATCGGCCAACCGCATTCCGCAGACCATCCAGCGCGTCGCCGCACCTGGCGTGCAGGTGCGCGATGCCACGCTCGGTGCGCTCATCGAGCAGTCGGAGCAGCTGAGCCAGGCGCGCGCCGATCGCCTCGACCAGGCGCAACGACTGCCGTTGCTCTTCTGGGTGATGCTGGTGATCGGTGGTGCCATCTTCATCTTGCTGAGCGCCATCCTGCTGGCCGACGACCACTTCTACCTGCAGTTACTCATCTCGGGCGGCACGGCGCTGCTCATCGCGTTCACGCTCATCCTCATCGGATCGCTCGACCGTCCGTTCTCGAGTGATCCCCCGCTGCCGGTGATTCAGCCAGTGGCGATGCAGCGCGCCCTCACCGGCGTCATCGTCGAGGCACCCGACCCCGCCGTGGACCGCCCCTGCCCCTGACGCGGTGGCAGGGGCATGCCGGGTGCCCGTCGAATGCACCGGCATGGAGAACACCACGCAGATGACCGTCGCAGAGGCCTCCGAGGCCCTGGGCGTCTCAGAGCGCACCGTGTGGCGCTATCTCAGTTCCGGTCGCCTCGTCGGGGAGACCGTTGGGCCCGTGGGCTCGCAGCGCACGCTCATTGATCACTCCGCCGTGCAGGCGATCATCGCCGGCCGCGATGGGGGCGAGGAGATCGCCGCCCTCAAGGCCGAGGTCACCCGCCTTGCCGACGAGAACGCGGCCCTCCGCGCCGAGCGCGATCAGCTTCGGCGATCCATCACCGGCCTTCGCACCCAGCTTGCCCAGTTCCACAAGCCGGTCTCAAAGCGCGCCGGCGATCTGGTCCTCGCCGGCCTCTCATCACTGGCCAACCGCCGCCCCGCCCGATAGCGATTCCCTGATTCACACCCCGGCCCGGGTCCTCGTCGCGCTGCGGTGGGGCACCCCCGGGGTTGAAGGGGTCCGGACAACTCGCGAATAGCCGTGAGCCGACGGGGGTGATGGGGGTGCCGACTACCGCAGCGGTCGGTGCAGCGTGCCGCCACAGGCGGCACCCTTCACCGCTATTCGCGAGTTGTCGGCACCCCCATCACCCCCGGCGGCAGCCGGACCGCTGCGGTAGTCCGG
>CAIPNN010000163.1 GCA_903866425.1 uncultured Actinomycetes bacterium | reverse complement strand
GGTGTTGCGCGTGATCATGTCGGACAGCGAGCTCGCCTCGATCTGGCCCAGCAGATTGGTGCCCGCAAGGCGACCCAGGTAGTACATGCGGTCGCTCTCCTGCAGGTGCTCCATCTGCCGGCGGAAGATGGTGTCGAAGGTGCTGCCGAGCAGTCCGCCGAAAACGGTGCGCCGCTCCGCCAGGCCCCCGTTCCACAGGTCAATGTCCTCGATGCCCGTGGGTGCCTTACCGGTGTTGGCATCCGGTGCAAAAGCGCCCGTACTGGTGAGGAACTGCGCGGCATCGGGCACGGTGTTGTCAAGCAGCGCCTGTGCCGCGGCGCGCTTGGCGGCGCGGGTGGTGGCTCCGGTGATGCTCGGGTGTGTCCCGTAGGCGGCGATGAAGTTGACGATCGAGGCCGGGTGCCGGAGCCCAGTGCGGAAGTCGTTCCACGATGCATAGGGCTTGAGGGCGGGGCTCTGGGTCGGCGCGAAGAGCTCACGGCGCACATCGTTGAGTGACGCCACGCCGGTATCGCGCCCGCGGGCCAGGTTGAGGGTCGCCAGATCGAGCGGGAGCCCCAGGAGGTTGTTGCGAAGCGCGCCCGTGACGAACTCGTCGATCTCGTTGGCCGTCTGCCCCGACATTCCGCGCACGATCTGGCCGGCGGCCTCGCCGCCATTGATCTGCTGGCCGTCGACGTCGTTGAACGCCGCAGGGTTGAGAAAGCCGTCGATCAGGCGGATTGACGTATCGCTGCCGTCGTCTGCGCGCCGGGCGATGGTCTCAGTGAGTTGCGAGTGCCCGTATCGGTAGACCGCGTGTGCAAACTCGGCCGTGATGGTCGGGTCGAGCGTGGGGTCGTAGGCGTTGAACGGCCGCACCGCGGGCTGCACCCGGCGTGCGAACTCCTCAAACACCAGGTGCTGGTACTGCATCTCGGTCACCAGGCGGGCGGCCTGGAAGATGCGCTCGCCGTTGAAGGCGGCACCCGCGTTGGGAGCAACCCGCCAGTCGGTGTACGCGAATGCGCTCGCGGTTGCGGTGGCAGCCTCGTTGCCAGGTGTCGCGACGAGTGCCTCGATCTGCTGGGCCACCCGGTTGTGCTCGCTATGGAACACCGTGTGGATCGCAGTGAGGCCGATGTTCTCGTTACCGCGCCCGTCTCCGGTGATGAAGTGGCGCTCGAGGCTCGGCACGTTGTGCTGGGCCACCCAGTCACTAGTGCCGCTCACCTGCCCGTAGGCGGGCGCCGCGCCGTGCGCGATGTCATCGAGGAATGCGTGACCCGTGCGACGCACCAGATCCTTGGGGCCCGTGCCAGCCGCATTGCTCTGCTTCAGATCGACGGTTTCCACCGGGCTTGCGGGGTTGCCCTCGGTCAGCGTCACGCCGTCGGCATTCACCAGCATGGGGAATCCCGTGGGGCCCGGGATGAAGCGGCCGTATTCGTCGGTCACGATCAGGGGCCCATTGGTCACGTCGTAGTCGCTCAGAAGAATGCCGAGCTTCGCCTTCGCCTGCTGCTTCACATCGGCCCAGTTAGCGATGTTGTGGGCGATGGTGGGACTGTCCAGCAGGGCGCCCGTCGTCACCGGTGGTGCACCAGATGTGCACGTGGCGCCTGCGGCGCCAGGGGTGCCGCAGGCGAAGGCCCGCAGGAACACCTGGTGTGAGGGGTGCGAGGTGTACGTCTGGTTCTGGTCAATCCATGGGGTGGTGGAGTTGTCGCCCGCCCCGCCCGACCCGAGCACTGTGCGGCTGACGATCATGAAGTTGTTCGGTGATCCGGGCACATAGAGCGGGTCGTCGGATGCCAGAGGCACCACCACTGCCTCGCGCGAGGTCTTGCCCACGAGGTCGAGCCCATGGTCGAAGAACTGTCCAAATAGCGTGAACAGACCATTCGACGGTGCGCCGACTCCATTGGTGGCGGTGTTCGGCACGTTGATGCTGGGGTCGTCCTTGGTGCCCCCGCACGGCTCACCCGCGCCACCTGCGGCCACAGCGGCCGGGTTGCACGAGGATTGGTCGGCGATGAGGTTGCTGGCCATGCGCGGTGTGGGATCCACAACCGACGTGGGGCGTGCCGACGGGTTGTACGTGCCAGCAGGAGACGGGATGCAGAACGACGGGCCCGCAACGCAGCCGGTGGGCCATGCAGACGTATCAAGGCCGCCGCGCCAGCGAGCAGGGGTCAGTCGCGAGAAGGGCTGGTCGGCTGCGCCCCAGCGCGAGTTCCCGGTGGGCGCGCCGTAGCCCGCGCCATTCCAGGGCGAGAACCCGCTCAGCAGGTTGTTGTTGCGGCCGTCAACCTGGCGGAGGCCGTGGGGCAGGCGCGCATCGGCGATATCGGTTGGGAGGGCTGAACCCGGCGAGTGTGGGTCCGTGCCTGGCTGAACGCAGTTCGCCAGCGTCAGGGGGGCCGGCCCGCAGGTACCGGTGGCGCGGTGTGCGTCGGCAACCTCAACCTGGGCGAGGATGAACTTGAGGTCCGACACGCTGATGTTGAACTCAGTGGCCGGCGACGACGGGACCGCGGCGGGGACTGCCGCATTGACGCCCACCACGAGGGATGACCCGAGCACCGCGCCGATGCCGGCAACCCACGCGAGCGCTCGTAGGGGACGCGTGCGAAGTGGGATGCGGTCCATTGCGGCGAGCCTCTGCAAGTCGTGAGTCGTCGTGACAACAACATCTGCATGAATCCCTTACCGCCCCCTAACAGGGAGGGCACGAGAATCAAGCCGTTACACGACCATGGGGGGCACGCTAAGGCGCATCCCCGCGCCAGTCGCCGTCCGTGGGATGGGTCTCTGTGTGCCGCAGGGGGGGGAGCGCCCCCCGCAAATGGGGGGGGCGGCACTCGGCGTCGGTCCCGTAGAGGCGCTGAAGGACGGGCCGCCAAGTGGCAACCGCGTGCACGGCGCCTGCGATGGCCACCGGCAGAGCGACGAACAGTGGGGACCGCCGCGCGGGTGCGCAGTCTGAGATAAAGATCGAGGAATGCAGGGAGGAAGTAGCGGAGGAGGGACTCGAACCCCCGACACGCGGATTATGATTCCGCTGCTCTAACCAGCTGAGCTACTCCGCCAGATGCCGCATCTGCGGCGGCGCGGGACGGTAGCAAACAGGGCTACTCCGCACGGCTCCGTTCGCGCATTTTCGCGCGCAGTGCATTGCGGCCGATGCCCACCATGGGCCCGGCAATTCGGTGAACGCGGCCGAGCACGTCATCCAGCGCATCGGTGAACCAGTGGATGTCGTCGTTGCTGATGACGTAGGGGGGGAGAAGGCGGATGATTGCCCCGTGGCTCCCGGTGACCTGCGTGAGCACGTGATGCCGGTCGAGCATCGGGATGACCACCATCTGCGGGAACAGGCTCTCGTGCGCCGCGCGCATGGCACGCCACGCGGCCTTGCGTGCCGCGCCTCGGGGCGCCTGCAGCTCGATTGCCACCATGCAGCCCATGCCGCGGGCTTCCTTGAGGGTGTCGTGGCGATCCCTCAGGGCGTTGATCTGGTCAACCAGCCGGCGTCCCTGCACGGCGCTTCTGTTCACCATGTCGTCGGCGTCGAGCACATGCAGCGTGGCGAGTCCCGCGGCCATGGCCAGGTTGTTGCGCCCGAAGCTGGATGAGTGCACCCAGCAGCGTTCCATGCTGCTGAACACCGCGCGGTAGATGGACCTGCGGCACACCATCGCCGCCACGGGCACGTAGCCACCCGAGAGCGCCTTGCTGGTGCAGATGATGTCGGGCTCAAGGCCCCAGTGCTGGAAGGCGAACATGCGACCGGTGCGGCCCCAACCGGTTGCCACCTCATCGCAGATGAGCAGGGTGCCGTGGCGCCGGCACAGGTCCTGAACGCCCTGCAGAAATCCGTCCTCCGGAATCACCACGCTGTGCCCGGGGACGCACTCCATGATGACCGCCGCGGTTTCCTCACGGGCCAGTACCCGCTCGAGGCCCACCAGGTCTCCGGCCGCCACCTCGTCACCTGCGAGCAACTGACCGAACCCCTCGCGGAACTCGTCGTTGCCCATAGCTGACAACGCGCCGAGGGTCAGCCCGTGCCAGCCGCCGGTGAAGTGGGTGATGCGGTCACGTCCGGTCGCGGCGCGCGCGAACTTGAGCGCTGCCTCCACCGATTCGGTGCCCGAGTTGCAGAAATACACGGCATCGAGATGATCGGGGGTGCGCTGCACAATGGCTTCGGCCAGCAGGCCCGACAGCAGGGCGCAGTCCATCTGCACCATGTTGGGCAGGTCCATGTCGAGCACGTCGCGGATGGCGCCGGCAACCACCGGGTTATTGCGCCCCACTGCGGCGACGCCGAAGCCGCCGAGCATGTCGAGGTACTTCGTGCCCTCGCGGTCCCAGAGGTACGCGCCCTCGCCCCGCGAGTACACCCGGTCGAACCCGATGGTGCGGAAAACATCAACGAGCGTGGGGTTGACGTACTGCTCGTGCAGTTCGTAATTCTCGCCCAGACGCGCGGCGACAACAGATTTGAGATCGAAGTCCACGGTGGGAAGGTAGCGTGGCATCGCCGGGGAACGGAGAGGCGTGCAGGAGACCACCACCACACAGCCCTCGTGGGCCGTCGAACAAGGGCGCCGTATCGCCGCCTTTTGGCGTGCACACCGGGCCCTGCGCCTGGTGGCAATGGTGGCCGTGGCACTCGCGATCAACGTGATGACGTGGCCATCGCTGTGGGTATCGCCACAGGATGGCCTTGATGGTTCGTGGCAGATCGCGCTCCATCTGGCTGCCGACCAGGGCATGGCCTTTGGGCGCGAGATCGGTTTCACCTACGGGCCGCTCGGCTTTCTCGTGTTTCCGCTGCTGGTCACCGGGCCCACGTACGCGCTGGCCTTCATTGCCACCTTCGCGATGCGTGCACTGCTCATCCTCGGGCTGGTCGTGGGTGGTCGGCGCGCCTTCGGCAATGGCCTCATCGCCGTGCCCATTGCCTATGTGGGAGCCGCGCTGTTCTTCACCTTCCCCTCAGAGATCGGCGGCCTTCTTGCGCTTGTAGTGGCCCTGCTGTTCATTCAGCAGCCGTGTCGCACAAGGCGGTGGGTGCTCATCTCGTCCGGCCTCATGGGCGTGGCCACGGGAATGCTCCTGCTCATCAAGCTCGACGGCGGAATAATTGCCATCGCCGTGCTGGGTGTGACGGCCTGGGTGCAGGGCCGGGGCAGGGCTTTCGCCGTATGGGCCGGGTCGGGCGTCGTGACCACTTCGGTGCTCTGGCTGGCCACGGGCAATAGCCCCGCGGACATCCCCCGCTGGATCGCATGGTCGGCGGAAATCGTCAGTGGCTACTCCGGGGCCACCATGCTTGAGCAGCCAGGGCGTGCGTGGGAGTACGCCGTCTTTCTGCCGCTCGCCGTGGGCCTGCTGGCACTGAGCGCCTACGCCTGGCGCACGCGCCCCATGGTGCAGCGGCTCGCCCTCTCTGCGGTGCTCGCGCTCGGTGTGTGGGCCACGTTCAAGCATGGCTTCGTGCGTCACGACTCACATGCCCCATTCGCCATCGCCAGCATCGGGGTGCTGCCTGCCGTCGTGGTATGGCGGGAACCAGCCCTGCGCATCGCGGGAGTTGTTCTGGCCATCGTCGGACTCTTCTTCGCGATCCAGTCGACGTCCGAACCCACCGCGCACCTGCTCGATCCACGCGGGCGGCCCCAGAGCGCGTGGATACAGGCGGAAATGATGGCGGACGCGTCCGCGCGGGCCGACGAGTACGCGGTTGACCGGCAGCGCCTGCGCGATCGGCTGAAGGTGCCCCCTGCCATCCTGCGGCGCATCGGGAAGGATGGCGTGCACATCACGCCATTTGAGGTCGCGGTTGCGTGGACCTATGGACTCAATTGGCATCCCCTGCCGCAGTTTCAGTCGTTCTCCACAGGGACCACCGCGCTCGACCACGTGAACGGTGACGCGCTTCGGGGCTCGTCAGCGCCCCGGTATGTGCTCCGCGCCAACGTCAAGCGCACCGATTCGCAGTCGCCCATCTGGCAATCGCCCGACGAGAACCTCGCACTTCTGTGCCGATACGTGCCGGTGGTCAGCACCACGCGCTGGCAGTTGCTCGAGCGGTCGGTCAACAGGTGCGGCGCCCCCATGCTCATCGGCATGGCCGAGGCGCGCGCCGGACGCCCGGTCAATGTTCCGCGTGCGGGCGCCGGGCACATCGTGTTCGCCCGCGTTCATTGGTCGCCCGACATTGGCGAGCGCACGCTTTCGGTGCTGTTCAAGCCATCGCGCATCCCCGAGATCCGCTTGGCCGGGGCATGGGGCAAGGGGCGCTACCGAATACCGGCTGCGCTCCTTGATGCGCCACTGGTGCTGCGTGCACCCGTCCCCCGGGGCATGCCTGCCCGTCCGGCCAACCTGCTGCGCACTGAGCGCATGACCCTCATCTACCCGCCGCAGGCAGGGGTCGACTTCTACGAGGTGCCCATCCGGCCGCGGTGAGATGTCGGTATGGCGATATCTCCTGGGTAGAGCAGCAGGGAGATCTCGCTGAACTGCGCGCGGGCGATGGGGTCGGGAAGATGCGCCGCCGGCAGGGCGGCGGCGAGCGCACGCCCGTTTCCACTGCCGGCGTTGAGAATGATGAACGTACGGCGTCGTTGGTCCGGTGCGTACCAGGCATCGCGTGTGTTGATGACCCCGCGACACAGCACCTGAACAGATGGCTGCTTGCAGGCTTCGATGGTGCGCACCGAGAGCGGCGTGTTGTAGGTCAGCGCAAGCGCGGTGAAGTAGTCGGAGTAGCCGGCCTGCGCGCCACGCTCCTTCAGCCAGTTGCTGATGGCGGTGGCCTCACGGGCCTGTGGCTGGGCCTCGCGACGCACCGCCATGTCGGCTGTCGCAAGGGTGACCAGCCCGGGGGTCACGAGCACTGCGGCCCCAATCGCACCCACCACCCGTGCACGAATGGGCGATGCGGTGAGCACGGGCAGCACTGACGCCACGGCGATGACGAGGGGCACGAGGTAGCGGTCGGTGGCCACGCCGCCCAGCCCATTGGGGGTGCCGCTCACGATGAAGCCCACGGTGAGCAGCACGACGGCAGCACTCCAGAACGTGAGAAAGGCCGTGGTGGCGGGGTGCACCCTGTCCATTCGTGCCGACCGGACCGCCATCACCGGAATGGTGACGAGCGTCGCGATGAGCGCGACAGCAGCGGGCACGGCCCACCATCGCACCATGCCCGTGCCGTCGGTGGTGCCCGCGAGTGCCAGCAGGTTGTCCCAGTACTGCTCAACGTGTGTGACCACCAGGTCACCCCGGGCGCGCGCAAGGTAGGCGCTTCCCGCCCTGTGCGTGCTCAGGTCGAGCAGGTGCATGGTGGCGAGTGACGCCGTGACGGCAGCCACTGCACCGAGCACGAAGGCCACAAGTGGCACGGTGAGTGACCTGCGCTGGGTACTCCGGATTGCCACGGGTATCAGCGCAATGGCGAATGGGATGACGCCGATCAGCACGAGCAGGGGATCGGATGCCGCGTTGACCCCCGTCACCAGTCCGGTGCCGACTGCCGCGGCAATCAGCGCAGGGCGGCGCACGCCGCCGCGGGCAAGCACCACTACGAACAGCAGGAGCAGAGCGAGGGAGAACCACGTGGTGGCCCGGAACGCAGGCGCGATCTGGGTGAACAGCACGTCGGCAGTCACTGCGAGCGCGAGTGAGGCGGTGATGGCGGCAGCCCAGCGACCCGCGAGCCAGTACGACACGAGCGCGAGAAGGGCGACGCCGACGAGCGTGAGGGCGTACGGCATCGCTCCCCAGAGCAGGCGGTGCGCAGGCAGCCACGAGGTCCATTCAAAGGCCAGCAGCGTGCTGAGCGACGACACGTCGCCCAGCACCGAGTGCCCACCAATGCCATTCGCGAGATCCTCGGCAATCAGCGCCGTCGCAACGGCGTCGCTGTGCCAGTGCACGGCGGACACGAAGCGGTCGAATTGCCACAGCACGGCGATGAGCGCGAGAGGGCCGGCGAGGGCCGGGATCCAGAGAAGTCGTCGGAGCACGGGCAGGACCTGATGCTAGGGGCGGGCGCTGCTGTCGGCATATCGGCGACAATGCGCGGCATGAGCACACACCGTGACCTGGTCGCCCAGGGATTCAGCGAGACGGCCTCCGACTACGACGGCGCGGTCCGGTACAACATCGAGGGCGCGCAGCGTCTGGTCATGGCCATTCCGCCGGGCACCTACAACGACGTGCTCGACGTGGGATGCGGCACGGGCTGGGCCACGCAGGCGCTCATCGATCGCTTCAGCCCGGCGCGGGTCACTGGCGTCGATCCGTCGGAGGGCATGCTCGAGCAGTTCGAGGCAAAGCTCGGCGGCATCGAGGGCATTGACGTCGCGCTCGTGCAGGCCGGTGTGGAGGACATGCCCGTTGCCGAGGGCTCGTTCGACCTGGCGCTCTGCTCAATGGCCTACCACTGGTTTCCCCGCCGGTGGGACGCCGCCGCAGCCATTGCGCGGGCGCTCAGGCCCGGGGGCGTGGTGGCAATCCTGTGCTCCGGGAAGGGCGGGGAGCAGGCCTACCGCGACGTCATCGCCGACGTGGAACCCATCAACTACGCATGGCTCGGGGCGTTCGACGGCAACCTGCGCGACATCCCCGAGATGGAGGGCTACCTCGTCGGGGCAGGCCTTGAGCCCATCGACATCTGGATGGAGCGCCGGGTGCGGTACAGCACGGTTGAGGCCTACATGGAGCGCATGCGCGTGGTGGCGGGGCACATCATCGGCGATCCATCGGAGCCCGAGGTGGCCGATTGGCTCACGGAGGTCGAACGCAAGATGCATGAGCGCTCAGGCCCACGGGGCTGGACGTACGACTTCATGAAGCTCTTCGCGGTCGCGAGGAAGCCCGCATGATCCGCGCGGGCGCGGTTCTCGCGGTGTCTCTCACCGCCGTGGGCGTGGCGGCCACCACCGCTGTGGCGCCACGCGCACACCACGATGCCATCCTCGTGGCCGTCGAGGCGCCGATGAGCGGTGAGGGCGCACAGGATGGCCTCGATCAGCTGCGTGGCGTCGAGCTGGCTGCACGGCAGGTGAATGCCCAGGGCGGAGTGCTCGGGCGCCGCGTCAAGGTGGTACGCGCCGATGATCAGGGCGATCCAGACCTGGCGCTCCCCACGTTCCGTCACGTGGCACGAATGAATGCCGACGCCCTCATCGGGCCATACAACTCGTCGGTGGCCGTCATCAACCTGCGGTCGTACTCGAAGGCCCGCATCATTCCCGTGCAGATGGCCTCAACCGATGCCACCAGTGGCATCGGTATCAACGTGCAGCCGAAGACCAGGCAGATCGCGCCGGTCGAGTTCGACTGGATTCAGCGCAAGTGGGCACCCCGCCACGTGGCAGTCCTGGCCGGGCAGTCCACATTCCTTGCAGGGCAGGCCGACAGCATGCAGCGCTCGCTCACTGCGGCCGGGGTTGCGGTGACGCGTATCAGCATCACCGCCGGTGGCGCCGACTACTCCGCGGAGGTGGGGCAGGCGCTCGCATCGGGTGCCGATGCCGTCTACGTGAGCACGAAGATCGCCGAGGGCGTCAAGATCGCGACACTCCTCGCTGCGTCCGGCAGCACGGCCAAGTGCTTCCTCGGCTTTGCCAACCAGGACCCTTCATTTGTCGAGAAGGCAGGCATTCCGGTGAGCCAGACGTGTGTGTTCAGCGGCGTGCCCGCACCCACGGTGTTTCCCACCGCGAAGGCCTACGTGCGCGACTATCGACGTGCCTTCGGCATTGAGCCCGCCACATGGGGCGTGTTCACCTACGACTCCGCGCGGCTGCTGTTTCAGGGCATGCGCGAGGCCGGCACCGTGAACTACGCGGCGGTGATGAAGCGACTGCGCCGTACCGTGAATTTCCGGGGCGCCACAGGCACCATCACCATCGATCCGGTGAGCGGCGACCGCCGGAAGGTGGCGGTCGCCGTGCTCGCCGTGGACGATGCCGGGCGCTTCGTGCTTGCGCCCGGCTGACCATCGCTCAGGTGATCAGCGGAACGTGCTGACCCCGATGGCGTTCGGCTGCGTTGCGCCGGAGGTGCCCACCTGTGCGCACATCCACGCCGCCACAAAGCCGGTGTTGTAGGGCATCACTGTCGCCCCGGGGTATCCGCCTCCGCAGCCACCGCGGGCCTGGGGGAAGGCGACGGTGGGGCTCCAGCCGGATCCCACCGACGATGTTGTGGCGAGGAGCGGTGACGAGGCGCCCTGCGTCTGAGCGCCTCCGACGAGCACCGCTGCCGTGCCCTGCGGGTTGACGGCGGAGGAGAGCGCGCTGAGCGTCCAGAAAGAGTCAGTCAGGAAGACGGCGCTGACGGGTGCACTGACCGGTGCCGGCAATGGCTGGCCGAGCGTCGCCCTCGTGACGTTGATGGTGTTGCCCGTGTACGACGTGCCTCCCACCCACGCAACCACGACGGTTGCCGCCGACCCCGAGCCGCCGACGGATGCCGTGATGCCCGGGGGCACCGCTGGGTCGCCCGCCACGCCAGGCACCGCGGGCTGGGAGGGGAGGACCTGGATCACCTGCGGTGCGCTGAACGTGCCGTTGGTCCCAACGCGCTGCATGGCGACGACGGCACGGGAGGTGCCCGTTGCACTGAGTGTGCCGTTGGCGTCAACCGGAGCCACATAGGCGATGACCGCGTCGCCGACGGGGTCAACGCCCAGCGCGAACGGCGACGTCGGCCAGATGTACGACGCGATGCCGGTGGGCGTGATGGGCTGAACCGGAAGCGGCGTGATGGGCGTCCACGACGAGGTGCTGGCCGGGCGAGTGGCGTAGCCGACTGCGCCGAGCGCAGATCGCACGATCGCCGTGAGGTTGCCGGTGGAATCCGACCCCACCGCGATCTGCGGCGGGCCGCCTGGTGAGTTGGCCTCGAAGGGGAGAAGGGTCGTGGGCACCTTCCCGGGGGCGGCGAGACCGCCGAACGCCCGCCCGGTTCCGTCATTCAGCGATGACGACGCGCCGTACCACGCGGCTCCTCCAGAGACCGGGCCCATCGTGAACGCTGGCACCAGGCTGCCACCGGGGAACACGGTGGTGACGGCCGGATTGATCGCCCGCTTTGAGATGGCACCCGACTGCGCGGTGCGCGTACCGGTGGCGGCCGCGAGCTTGGCTCCGCCGTACACGGGCCACATGGCCGAGAGCTTCGACCCGATGAACGCTGCGCCGATCATCGGGCCCGCGTTGGCGTTCGAGGCGGAGAGCCACTGGGTGGACGCCGACGGCCACGCAGCAGTGGCCGACCCCTTGGTGATGTTCCAGATCGACTTGTTTGCCGCCCTGTAGAGCACGGCGGGAACGCCGGCGGGTGTCACGGCCACGGCGATGGGCGACTGCTGCGTTGTGACGAACGAGGCCACCGCGGCACTGCCGCTGGTGGTCGGGTATTTGGTGCCGGTCCACGACGCCGCCGATGCGGCGCCGACGGTGCCTGCGGCCACCATCAGCGATGCGGCGATCAGGCGGAGGGATGAAGGGGTGGCCATGGCGTCGTCCTTTGTGGGGAACCGGGTGCCAACACGTTACGCCGCGACGCGGCGACGCAGCGCCAATGCGATGCGATCGTGCGCCTGACGCATCCGGTGCGGCCGGGCCGCACTGACACGCCACCGGTAATCTTCCGGCATGGACGTCCCCCGTCGTCGCTTCAATCCCTCCCTTCTCGCGACTCTGCTCGCCATCGTCGTGTGCCTTTCGGGCGCCGGCATGGCGACTGCTGCGGAGGACCCGCTTGCCACGCCGGTGGCCGGTGGGGGGGTGCAGACCCAGATGGCGACCTGCACACCCGACGACCCACCGTGTGGTCCGCACTCGCAGGGATCGTCGGCATCGGTGCACTTCCTGCACCTTGTGAGTCGTTCCGAGGCCGACTCCACGCGAATCGCGCTGGCGTCGCCAAGCGCCCTGTCGGTGCTCGGGGTGGGTGTGTCATATGAGAACCGTCCCTGCGCTGCGGGTGAGAAGGCCACCCCCACCTGTGCGACGGTCAGCAACGACGGGCCCGTGCACGTGGCGGTTGACCTTCCCCCGGGTGTCGACCTCGTCCGTGCGCACACGCAGATATCGGACCTGCCGGGTTCGGCCGCGCACTGGTCGTGTACCCAGGACGGCGTGCGGGTGGAGTGCGACCTTCTCAAGGGTCCGTCCAGCAGTGAGCGCTTCGAGCTTCCGTCTGGGCGCCTCGCCCGGCTGTCACTGGTGCTCAGGGGCACCGGCGTGACGGCCCCTGCTGCGCCCGGGACGGTTGCGGCCCAGATCGGCACGATCGGTGCGGCCGTCACCGTGCCTGTGCCGGGCGACGACCTCGTCGGTAGCAACAGCGCGCCCATGGATGCCGCGGGCGGTCCCCAGGGGCCGGGCGGGGTCGTGCTGATGCAGACCCTGCCCACACCGCGCGTCGTCGGGCCGGCCGAGTCACGAGTGCTCGAGTTCGACGTGCTGAACGCAGGTGGCACGCCTGCGCAGCGTCGGGGTGGTGCCAGCGCACTTGTCGTGAGCAACCTCATCCCCAAGGCGCTCGGCTCGGGTGCGCGCCTCTCGGGCACCGGGTGGCGTTGCACCAGCGCCGACCACGGCACCTGCCGTTACATGCGGCGGCTTGAGGTCGGTGCCTTCACGCCCCGTATCCGCCTCCAGTGGCCGGTGCGCCACGACAGCCGTGGGTTCGCCGCCCGCTGGACCGTTTCGGGCGCGGCGAGTTACACGGCAACTGCCGGCATGGTGTTCCCTCCGCCCTCGCCGGACGTCAATGCCGTTGGTGAGGCCGAACTCACGCGGGCACGGGCCGCCGCCCCCGGATCCGCGCAGGTGGTGCCGTTTACCTTTGAGGCGCGCCTTACG
>CAIPNN010000162.1 GCA_903866425.1 uncultured Actinomycetes bacterium | reverse complement strand
GGGCGATCTCCGCCGCCGGACGCGGTTCGTCCTCCTCGGTGTAGGCGATGCCGTAGCCGCCGCCGAGGTCGAGTTCGGCGAGTTCGACTCCGTGCCGGTCCCGGACCTCCGCGAGGAACCCGAGGAGCCTCTGCGCCGCCAGCTCGAAGCCCTCGGACTCGAAGATCTGCGACCCGATGTGGCAGTGCAGGCCCACGATGTTCACGTTGTCGGCGGCGCGACAGGCGGCCACCGCGGCGGCGGCCAGGCCGCCCTCCAGCGAGAAGCCGAACTTGCTGTCGAGCTGACCGGTGGAGATGTACTCGTGCGTGGACGGCTTCACACCCGGGGTCACACGGATGAGCACGTTCTGCACCACGCCGCGCTCGCCGGCGATGCGGTTGAGCAGGGCGATCTCGTCGAGGCTGTCGCACACCAGCAGGCCAACGCGCGCCTCGAGGGCCTCGTTGATCTCCTTGGCGTCTTTCGCGTTGCCGTGCATCACGATCTTCTGCGGTGGGAACCCGGCGTGCAGCGCCATGAACAGCTCGCCGCCGGATGCCACGTCAACGCGCAGGTCTTCCTCATGCACCATGCGCAGCACCGCCTGGGCCCAGAAGGCCTTGCTGGCGTAGATCACTTCGGCACGCGGATCGTGCGCGCGGAAGGCGCTCAGATACCGCTGCATGGTGTCGCGAAGTGCGCCGGCGTCGTAGATGACCACCGGGGTGCCGTACTGCTCGGCAAGCTCGACGACGTCGCATCCGCCGATCGAGAGGTGGCCATCCGGGGACACCTCGGCGGACGGCGGAAGGACGTTGGAAAGTGGCTCCATAAGCCGCAGGACGGTAGCACCTGAGGCCCCTCGGGATGGGGCGCGAGCAGGGGTAGGCTGGCCCGCGCAATGGCCCATCAGCCCACCCAGATCACCGTGCCGTCGCGCGATGGCCTCGCTCTTGCGGCACTGCTGCTGCAGGGGGCACCGGGCGCCCAGGGTGTGGTGATGCTGCACGGCGCGGGGAGCCGCAAGGAGAACCACCTCGACTTCGCGGAGCGCCTTGCCGATGCGGGCATGTGGGCACTCGTACCCGACCTGCGTGGCCATGGAGACACGGGTGGTCAGATGGACGCGGGAATGCCCGGAGACGTGCTCGCATGCCTCGACGACTTGCGCACCCGCGGCGCCGGGCCGCTAGGCCTGCGCGGGTCATCAATGGGCGGCTTCCTCTCCCTCGTCGCGGCCCCGCAGCACCCGGGCGTGCGCGCGGTGGTGGCCATCTGCCCGGCGCGCCCGGAGTCGCTGGCCCGTCTGTTCGACGACCCGTGGCCCCTCGCCCACCCGCTCGCCCCGGCCACCTGCCGCGACGACGGCATCGCCCGCGGCTTCTGGCATGCCCGGGACGACGAGGTCGTGCCCTGGCAGGACACCTTCGCCCTGCACTCCCGCGCCCACCAGCCAAAACACCTGCGCGTTCGGATGGGCGGCCACCACAGAAGCCTGCAGCACGACCCAGTGGTGCAGGGGGAAACGGTCGCGTTCCTGATGGAGCACCTGAAATGACGCGCCCGCAAGAACCGAAACCAGGGGGACAGACCCCACCCGGGGCAGAACTTGCGCGGCTTGGCGAGGCAGTTGCCTCATGCCATCGCTGCCCGCGGCTCGTGGCGTGGCGCACCGCGGTGGCCGAAGATCCCCCCAAGCGCTTTCTCGGGCAGGACTACTGGTCGCGCGGTGTTCCCGGGTTTGGGGATGACGATCCCTGGATGCTGATCGTCGGGCTCGCACCCGCAGCCCACGGCGCCAACCGAACCGGGCGCATGTTCACCGGAGACAGGAGCGCAGACTTCCTCGTGGCCGCGCTGCACCGCGCTGGGCTTGCCAATCAGGCCGAGTCGGTCAGCCGCGACGACGGCCTGCGGCTCATCGGATGCCGCATGACCGCCGTGGTGCGGTGCGCACCGCCCGACAACAAGCCCACCACCGTCGAGCGCGACACCTGCACGCCATTCCTGCAGCGCGAGGTCGACCTGTGCCAGAGGTCGAGGGTTATCCTGGCGCTCGGGGCCTTCGCCTGGGACGGGATTCTGCGGGTGCTGGGCTCACCCAGACCGAAGCCGAAGTTCGCGCACGGCGCCGAGGCCGACGTGGCTGGCCGCGTGATGCTGGGCACCTACCACCCGAGCCAGCAGAACACGTTTACCGGGCGACTCACGCCGGAAATGCTT
>CAIPNN010000161.1 GCA_903866425.1 uncultured Actinomycetes bacterium | reverse complement strand
GGCCGTGCTGCTGGCGCTGGTGGCCGGCGCGGTGGGTGGTGGGGTGTGGGCGGTGCTGCAGGGCACGCCGCTTCGCGACGCCACCATTCCCTTTGGCCCATTTCTTGTTGCCGCGGCGCTTGCACTCGCGCTTCCGGTGGCGTTCCTACACTCGCCCGATGGCGACGCCCATCCTCACCACCCGACTCGCGCCCGTGCGGCCGTACAACCTGCGCGCATCGGCGTCGGGCGCGTCCGGTGGCACCCGGCGATGGGACGGCCCGGTGCTGCGGGTGGCGCTCGCCACGGCTGCGGGGCCGGCGCGCGGTGCGGTGACACAGCGACCTGATGGCGATCTTGACGTGGCCGTGATGGGTGCGGACACCACAGCAGCGCTCGACGCGCTGCGGTTTGTGCTCGCAGTTGATGACGACCATGCGCCCTTCCTGCGCATGGCGCGGCACGACGCACGCCTGGCCGCGACTGCGCTGCGCAACGAGGGCTACCGGCCTGTGCGTACCGGCACGGTGGCGCAGGCGGTGCTGGCTGCAGCGTGCGGGCAGCTGGTGACCGGGGCCGAGGCCGCGCGCATGCAGGCTGCCATTACGCGCTGCGCTCAGCCTGCCGGCGATGATGGCCTTGTGACGCCCCCGGATGGTGACGCGCTGCTGCGCGTGTCGGCGGCCCGCATGACGCGCACGGGGCTTGCGGCACGTCGGGCCACGGCGGTGCGGCGGCTGCTGCGGTCGCTCGACGTGGAGCGCCTGCGCGGTGTGCCGACGCCGCAGGCCACGGCGCGCATTACCCGCGACCCGTGGATGGGACAGTGGAGTGCCGGGGTCATCTGCACCGAGGGGCTCGGCCGGTTTGACGCGCCGGTGGTGGGCGACCTGGGGCTCATGCGCATCGTGGCCCGCGAGACCGGGCGCTGGCCCGAGGCCGAGGAGACCCGGGCGCTGGTGGAGGGGTACGGCGAGTGGGCCGGGCTGGCCGCGATGTACCTGCTGCGGCACCCTCACGCCCGCACCAAGACGGGTGTGCCGGCGACGCGCGCCGCATAGGCCCTGCGGATTGCCCGGGACGACCGGGCCAGACGGCTATGCTGCGGGGGAAATGGCGCTTACGTATCGCACAGCGGGCGAGTCGCATGGCCCCGCCCTCACAACCATCATCGAGGGGCTCCCTGCGGGCCTCCCGCTCACTCCCGACGACATCGATGCCGATCTGGCACGTCGCCAACTCGGCTATGGCCGCGGGGGGCGTCAGAAGATCGAGACCGACCGCGTGCAGGTGACGGCAGGTATCCGTCATGGCCGCACCCTGGGCAGCCCGGTGGCGATGATGGTGATGAACCGCGACTTCGCCAACTGGTCGGAAGACCGCATGGCCATCTGGGAGCCCGCATCCGAGGTGGACCCCATCACGCTTCCGCGACCCGGTCACGCCGACCTCGCGGGCATGCAGAAGTACGAGACCGACGACCTGCGCAACATCCTCGAGCGTGCGAGTGCCCGCGAGACCGCGGCGCGCGTGGCCGCGGGTGGCGTGGCGAAGGCGCTCCTCCGCCGCTACGGCATGGAAGTGCGGAGCCACGTGGTGCAGGTGGGTCCTGAGTCGACGCCGCTGCGCGACGACCTCACGCTTGACGACTTCGAGGGCGTCGACGACAGCCCGGTGCGCGCGCTTGATGACGACGCGTCGGCGCGCATGCGCGCGGCCATCAAGGCGGCGGGGCAGGACAGCGACACCCTCGGCGGCATCTTTGAGGTGTGGGTGTTCAACCCCATCCCGGGTCTCGGTTCGCACGTGAGCGGCGACGCCCGCCTCGATGGCCGCATCGGTCAGGCCGTGCTTGGCATTCAGGCCATCAAGGGCGTCGAGCTCGGCGCAGGGTTTGAGCTTGGACGCATCCGCGGCAGCCAGGCCCACGACGAGATCTTCTGGTCGGATGACCGCGGGTACCACCGCCGCACCAACCGCTCCGGTGGCCTTGAGGGCGGCATGACCCACGGCGAGCCCCTCGTGGTGCGCGCCGCGATGAAGCCCATCGCCACGCTCAGTCGTCCGCTTGCATCGGTTGACGTGCACAGCAAGGAAGCCACGGCAGCGTTCAAGGAGCGCTCCGACATCTGTGCAGTGCCTGCTGCTGCCGTCATTGCCGAGGCCGTCATCGCGTTCGTGCTCGCGCAGGCGCTGGTGGACAAGTTCGGCGGCGACTCGGTGGCGAGTCTGGATGCCGCGGTGGAGCGCTACCGCGGGGTCCTCGCCCGCTAATGGCCATCCAGCGCTGGATCGCGCTGGCCGGCTACATGGGCGCCGGCAAGACCACGGTGGGGCGTATCACCGCTGAGATCCTCGGTGTGCAGTTTCTCGATGCCGACGATCTGGTGGAGGCCCACGCAGGACAGTCGATTCCCGAGATCTTCGCCCAGCGCGGCGAGTTGTGGTTCCGCCGTACTGAGGAAGACCTCATCCGCGACCACCTGCGTGGCGAGCCCGGCGTGCTCTCGCTGGGTGGCGGCGCGCTCGGCAGCCCCCGCACCCGCGACCTGCTGCGTCGCGACACATGGGTTGCGTGGCTGAAGGTCGATCCAGAGGAGGCGTGGGAGCGCGTCGGGGGCAAGGCGGGCCGCCCGCTCGCGCTCGACCACGATCGCTTCGTGCGCCGTGCCCATGAGCGCGAGCACGTGTACCGCGAGGCCGCCGACGTCATTCTTGACGGCGGCGCGCCGCCGCAGGAGACCGCGGTGGTGCTCGCCGAGTGGGCGCAGGACGATGGATCGCCGGACGACGAGGCAGCCGGGTGAGCACCGCTATCGGCGAGCCCGTGCTGGTGGCCCACATCGGTGATCGCACCGTTCCCGTGCATCTGGGCGACGGTGTGCTCGATGCGGTGGGGCCGCTCATCGCGGCGCGTGGCGAGGGTGATGGCGTGCTTGTGGTGGTTGACGACGGCATCCGCGCCGCGGCCGACCGCGTGGCCGCCTCATGTTCGGGTGCCGGCCTTCGGGTGAGCATTGAGGTGGTGCCGGCAGGCGAGGCATCGAAAAACCTCGGCGAGATCGAGCGGCTGTCGCGCGCCGCTGCACGTGTCGGCATCCGGCGACGCGACACGGTCGTGGCCGTTGGCGGAGGGGTCGTGGGTGATCTCGCCGGATTCCTTGCGGCCGCGTACCAGCGCGGCGTGCGGCTGGTGCAGGTGCCGACCACGCTGCTCGCGATGGTCGACTCATCGCTGGGTGGCAAGACGGGGGTCGACCTGCCCGAGGGCAAGAACTACGTGGGTGCCATCTACCAGCCTGAGGCCGTGGTGATGGACCCGTCGGTGCTTCACACGCTGTCGCCGCGCGAGCTCTCCTGTGGATTCGCCGAGGTCGTGAAGTACGGCCTGCTGCAGGGGGGCGAATTGATGGAGATGGTGGCCGCATGGCCCGCCCTGCCCGGACCTCCCGCCGAGCTGGCCGATCTCATCCGCCGCTGCGCCGCTGTGAAGCTGGAGGTGGTTGAGGAGGACGAGATGGACCTGGGTCGCCGGGCCATCCTCAACCTCGGCCACACAGTGGGGCACGGCATCGAGGCCGCCGCCGGGTACGACCTGTACCACCACGGCGAGGCCATCTCGCTCGGTCTGCTGGCGGCGCTGCGCATCAGCGAGGCCACGCTGGGGCTCGACCCCGCCTGGCGCGATCGCACGCTCGAGACGCTTGCACGCCACGGGCTGCCCACGGCGCTCGACCCGTCGGTGTCCATTGATGAGGTGTTCGACATCATGGGGCGTGACAAGAAGGCCGACAGCCATGCGCTCAACATGGTGCTGCTGCGCGCCCCGGGTGATGTGCTCACCCACCAGAATCCCGATGCGGCCGTGGTGCGCGCCGCGGTGGAGGAACTCGTCGCATGAACCACATCGCCCTTGTGCATGGCCCCAACCTGAACATGCTCGGTCGCAGGCCGTCACAGCACTACGGCACCCTCACGCTGCCTGAGCTCGAGTCGCAGGTGCGCGCGTGGGGTGCGGAGCGGGACATGGTCGTGGGGACGTTCCAGACCAACTTCGAGGGTGCCATGCTCGAACACCTGCACGGCCTGGCCGGTGCGGTGGACGGCATCGTCATCAACCCGGGCGCGTGGACGCACTACCAGTACTCCGTGCGCGACGCGCTGGAGGCCGTGGGTGCCCCGTTTGTCGAGGTGCACCTGTCTGACGTCGACGCCCGCGAGGACTTCCGCAAGGTCTCGGTGGTGCGTGACATCGCGCTGGCCACGGTGAAGGGCAAGGGCCCCGACGGCTATCGCGAGGCGCTTGACATCCTGCAGGCGGCATTCGCCGGGTGAGCATCGAGTCGCGTCAGGCGCGCATGGATGCCGTGCTCGAGGCCGAGGGCCTCGATGCGCTCATCGTCACCGACCTCGTGAACGTGCGGTATCTCTGCGGCTACGTGGGCAGCAACGGTGTGCTCGTCATCACGTCGACGGGCCGGGTGCTGCTGACCGACTCGCGATACGCCACCGACGCGCGCGAGCGCACACGTGGTGTGGACGTGGTGATCGCCGGCCGCGACCTGATGGACCGCCTCGACGAGGTGGTGGGGACAGGGCGCGTGGGCTTTGAGGCCGAGCAGGTGAGCGTGGCGCGGCGTGACCGTTTTGCCGCGCACCTCACGGGCGTGGAACTGGTGCCGACGGCCGGGTTGGTTGAAGGCCTGCGCGTGGTGAAGGAGCCCGAGGAGATCGCGGCCATCCGCGAGGCGGCGCGCATCGCCGACACCGCGTACACCCGCTTGATCGCAGAGGGGTTCGGGGGCCGCACCGAAGCCGAGGTTGCCTGGGCGCTTGAGGGCTGGATGCGCGACGCCGGCGCAGAGGGCGCAAGCTTCGACATCATCGTCGCGAGCGGCGTGCACGGCGCACTGCCGCACGCGGTGCCGCGTGGCGTCGCCGTTGCGCCCGACACCCTGGTGGTCGTCGACATGGGCGCACTGGTTGACGGCTACGCCAGCGATTGCACTCGCACATTTGCCACCGGGCCACTGCCCGCCGCGCTCGACGAGGCCTACCGCGTATGCCTCGAGGCACAGCGCGCGGCACTGGCCGCATGCGGCCCCGGAGTGCACACCGGAGACCTTGACGCCGCGGCACGCGGCATCATCTCGGGCGCAGGGCTTGGCGAGAAGTTCGGACACGGCCTCGGACACGGGGTCGGGCTCGACATTCACGAGCGCCCGTGGCTGCGGCAGCAGGGCGGGGAGGTGCTCGAAACCGGCATGGTGGTGACCATCGAGCCGGGCATCTACCTGGAGGGGGTCGGCGGAGTGCGTATTGAGGACCAAGCAGTCATCACCGATGACGGCTGCGAGGTGCTCACATGCATCACCACCGACCTGATCACGACGAGCGCATAGGGAGCAGGGCTTGGGCGCCATCAGCAGCAACGATCTGAAGAACGGCTGGGTTATCGAGGTCGATGGAGACCTCATGTCGGTCGTCTCGTTCCAGCACGTGAAGCCGGGCAAGGGCGGCGCATTCGTGCGCACCAAGCTCAAGAAGCTCGGCGGTGGCACGGTTGACCGCACGTTCCGTGCCGGCGAGAAGCTGGAGCGCGTCACCACCGAGACCAAGAACATGCAGCTGCTCTACGAGGACGGCGACGGCCTGGTGTTCATGGACGGCGAGACCTACGAGCAGGTGACGGTGCCGAAGTCGGACATCGAGTCGGCTGACCTCATCCCACCGAACTCCGAGGTGACGGTCCTGTTCATCCGCGAGGCCCCCTTCAGTGCCGAGCCGCCCACGTCTGTGGAGCTCACCGTCACCCAGACGGACCCCGGCGTGAAGGGCGACACCGTCTCGAACGTCACCAAGCCCGCCACGCTCGAGACCGGTGCCGTGGTCAATGTTCCGCTGTTCGTCAACGAGGGTGACCGCATCAAGGTGGACACCCGCACCCGGGAGTACGTGAGCCGCGCATGAGTACTGACGCGCACAAGGGCATCGGTTTCGTCGATGTCACCCTCCGCGACCTCGGGGCACCGCCGTGGGGATCGCGCATTGCCCCTGACGACCTCGGCTCCGCTGCTGCGGCGCTGTCGCCGGTCGGCGCCCGTGCCCTTGAGGCCATGGACCCGGCTGCAGCCCGGGCATGCATGGACGGCCGCACGGAGAGTCCGCTCGACCGCCTGCGCGTGGTGTCGCGCCACGCCGGTGGGGCACCCGTGGGCATCGTGCTGGCTGGCCGCACCCTGCTGGGCGATGTGCCGCTCGGATCGGGCGTGGCGCGCCGCCTGGTGTCGTCGGCCGTCGCAAGTGGCGCAAGCCGCGTGCGGGTGTACGACGCGCTGAATGACCCCGACGCCATGCTCGGTATTGCCGAAGGTGCACGCGAGGCCGGGGCGGCATTCGTGCCGACGCTCATTCTGGGCCCCGACCCCGCATCGGGTGACCCCCGCTGGGCCGATGAGGCCCTCGCGCTCGCGCAGCTGCCCGGGGCCGTTGCCCTGTGCGTCTCCGACCTCGGCGGCAACCTCACGCCAATGGCGATGGGTGCGCTGGTCGCCGATCTGGTTGCGCGCTGCGCCCTGCCCGTTGAGGTGTCGCTGCGCGCCACCGGTGGCCTGGCCTCCATGAGCGCGCTGTCGGCCGCACTGGCCGGCGCCGACGCCATTCACGCATCGGTGGGTGCTGCGGCACTTGTGGCCGGTCGGCCGTCTGCCGAGGCCCTGCAGGCCGCGCTTCAGGGCGGCGACCGCGAGTTCGACGTTGACCTTCCCGCCCTTGAGGAAGCCGGCCGCGTGCTGTGGCCGCTGGTGGCGCCCGAGCGCGTGCGCCGCGCCGCAGAGCTGGCCGGTGGCCCGCAGGTTGCGCTGCCGCCCGACCTGGCCGCGGGCCTGCTGTCGCGCCTGTCGCGCCGGGGGCTTGCCAATCGTGTGCACGAGGCCGCTGATGAGTGCGCCGCCGTGGCGCACGACCTGGGTGGCGTCACGCTGGCCGCGCCGCTGGGCGAGGACATCGTGGCCCAGGCGGGTCAGCACATTCTCGACGGCATCCGCTGGCGCGAGACCAGCCCCGCACTCGCCGAGGTGGCCCTTGGCGGCCGCGGCCGCCTGCGCGGCCCGGTGAGCGACGCCGCTCTTGCGGTGGCACGCGGTGCCGGTGCGGTCATCGCCGTGCCCGACCTCGACGAGGTCATCGCCGCAGCGCCGTCCGACGTGTCTGAGGAAGACGCCGTGGTGCTCGCGCAGTTCCCCGATGCCGGGCAGCGCCTGCTCGACCGGCGCCGTTCGCTGGCATCGGAGGAGGCCGGCGAGGCCGGTCACCAGATTGACCGCGGTCTGCTGGAGACCCTCATTGAGGTTGTGGAGGGTGCAGGCCAGTCGGAGGTGAGCGTGGAGATCGGCGGCGCGCGGGTGACCGTGCGTCCCGCAGCCCCCGTTGGTGCCGTTGCCGGCGCGCCCGTGGCGCAGTCGGATGACGGCCACAGGGTGGAGAGCCCGATGGTGGGCACCTTCTACGCCGCGCCCAACCCGGAGAGCGGCCCGTTCGTGCAGGTTGGCGACCGCGTGGTGCAGGGGCAGACGCTCTGCATCATCGAGGCAATGAAGATCTTCAATGAGATCACCGCAGATCGCGCGGGCACCGTGCGCGAGATCAAGGTGGAAAACGCCGAGCCCGTCGAGTTCGGCCAGGCCCTGTTCATTCTCACGCCATGAAGTTGCTCGTCGCCAACCGGGGCGAGATCGCGGTGCGGGTCATCAGGACCGCACGCGAGCTGGGCATCCCCACCGTGGCCGTGTATTCCACGGCCGACGCCAATTCGCTGGCGGTCGAGATGGCCGATGAGGCCGTCTGCATCGGTCCGCCCGCGGCGCGTGAGTCGTATCTGGACGTGCGAAACGTCATCGGGGCCGCTGAGGTCACCGGCTGCGACGCCGTGCACCCCGGCTATGGGTTTCTGTCGGAGAACCCGGAGTTCGCCACTGAGTGTGCCAACAACGGAATCCGCTTTGTGGGCCCCGCACCTGAGGTGATGGCGCGCATGGGCGACAAGATCCAGGCGAAGGAAGCCGCTGTTGAGGCCGGCTTGCCGGTGCTCGGGGGGTCGGATGGCGGCGTGACCGACGTTGCCGCCGCCATGGCGGCCGCCGAGGCCGCCGGGTACCCGATTCTGCTGAAGGCATCGGCCGGTGGCGGGGGCCGTGGCATGCGCCGCGTCGACAGCGCCGACGAGCTCGGGCGCGCCTTTGAGAACGCATCGCAGGAGGCCCTTGCGGCGTTCAACGATGGCTCGCTGTACGTGGAGAAGCTGCTTGAGGGGGCCCGGCACGTTGAGGTGCAGGTGCTTGCCGACGGCCTCGGCGGCGTGCTCATCTGCGGCGACCGCGAGTGCTCCATCCAGCGCCGCCACCAGAAGGTGGTCGAGGAGGGCCCCGCGCCCAACCTGCTTCAGCGCACGCGCGATGGCCTGCACGAGGCCGCGGAGAATGCGTGTCGCGCCTGGAACTACAAGAGCGCCGGCACCCTTGAGTTCCTCGTCGACAAGCACGGCGACTTCTACTTCCTCGAGCTGAATGCCCGTCTGCAGGTGGAGCACCCGGTGACCGAACTGGTGAGCGGGCTCGACATCGTTGCCGAGCAGCTCCGCGTGGCCGACGGCCAGGTGCTCAGCCGTACCGGTCGCATTGAGGCCAACGGGCACTCGATCGAGTGCCGCGTCAACGCTGAAGACCCCGCATTCGACTTCCGCCCCGCCGCGGGCCGTCTGGACGACTTCCGTCTGGCATCGGGCCCCGGCGTGCGCGTGGACACCTTCTGTCGATCCGGCGGCTACGTGCCTCCGTACTACGACTCGCTGCTCGCAAAGCTGTGTGTGTGGGCGCCCGATCGCCCGCGCGCGGTTGCCCGCATGCGTCGTGCCCTCGACGAGAGCGTGGTGACCGGCCTGCCCACGACGCTGCCATTGCTGCGTGAGATCTCGCGCGAGCCGGTGTTCGGCAGTGGGTCGTACACCACTTCGTACCTGGTGGATCACGCGGACGCGCTTCCCTCGCTCGGCGGCGGCGCGTGACGGAGGCCGTGTCGCGCCGCGAGGCGCGCAGGCAGGCCGTCGTGCTGCTGTATCAGCGCGATGTCACGGGACTGCCGCTCCCCGAACTTCGTGAGAACGGGGAGCGGGCGGGCGACTACGCAGGCGATCCGTACAGCGATGCGCTGGTTGCCGCCGTTGACGGCGACCTGACGGCGCTTGACGAGCGCATCACCAGCGCCGCCAAGGGCTGGACCGCCGATCGC
>CAIPNN010000160.1 GCA_903866425.1 uncultured Actinomycetes bacterium | reverse complement strand
GACCTGATGGAGGGCATCTCGCACGAGGCGGGATCCCTCGCCGGGTTCCTCAAGCTCGATCGTCTCGTGGTGATCTACGACGACAACGGCATCAGCCTTGACGGCCCCACGTCGATGTCGTTTGGCGAGGACGTGACCAAGCGCTTTGAGGCGTACGGCTGGCGGGTGCTGCAGATCGCCGACGGCAATGACGTTGCCGAGATCGACCGCGTGCTCGGCGAAGCGCGCACGGGTGACGGCCGCCCCACGCTGGTGCGCTGCCGCACCCACATCGGATTCGGCGCCCCTGCCGTGCAGGACACCAACAAGGCGCACGGGGCGCCGCTCGGCGAGGAGCAGACGCGCCTGGCCAAGGAGGCCTACGGCTGGGCACCGGACGCGGAGTTCCTCGTACCCGACGAGGTTGCCGCATGGGCGCCTGTGCTGCGCGAGCGTGGCGCCGGTTACGTAGCCGACTGGGACGCCGCGATGGACGCGTACGCGTCGGCGTTCCCGGCCGAGGCCGCCGAACTGCGCCGGCGCATCGCCGGCGACCTGCCCGCAGGTTGGGACACCGACCTGCCGGTGGCCCCGGTGGGTGAGTCGCCCGCCACGCGCGTCTCGGGATCGCAGGCCCTGAACGCCCTGGCAGCGCGCATTCCCGAACTGGTGGGCGGCGCGGCCGACCTGGCGTCGAGCACCGGCACCACCATCAAGGGTGCGGGCGACGTGACGCCGGGCGAGTACGGCGGCCGCAACCTGCACTTCGGGGTGCGCGAGTTCGGTATGGCCGCTGCCCTCAACGGCATGGCGGCACACGGCGGGCTCCGCGTGTTCGGATCGACCTTCATGACGTTCTCCGACTACATGAAGAACGCCATCCGCATGGCCTCGATCATGCACCTGCCGGTGGTGTTCGTGTTCACGCACGACTCCGTGGCGGTGGGTGAGGACGGCCCCACCCACGAGCCCATCGAACAGCTTGCTGCCCTCCGCTCGATCCCCGGCCTGGTGACGCTGCGGCCCGCAGATGCCCGCGAAGCCATGGGTGCCTGGAAGCAGGCGATCGCACGGCAGGACGGCCCAACCGCACTGGTGCTCACCCGCCAGGGGCTTCCGACGCTCGACGTCGACCCGCCCGTGGAGCGCGGCGGCTACGTGGTGGCACCGGGCGACGACGTGGCCATCATCGCCACCGGGTCTGAGGTGTCCATCGCACTCGAGGCGCGCGACGTGCTGGCGAGCGATGGCGTGGCCGCTCGCGTGGTGAGCCTGCCGTCGTGGGAGCTCTTCGGCGCCCAGGACGCGGCCTACCGCAACGAGGTGCTGCCGCCGTCCATCCTCGCCCGTGTGGGCGTGGAAGCCGCGTCGCCCTTCGGCTGGGAGCGCTGGACGGGCACGTACGGACGCATCGTGGCAATTGACCGCTTCGGCGAGTCGGCCCCGGGCGGCCTGGTGATGGAACGCCTCGGCATGACGCCCGGCGCAATCGTCGAGGCCGCCCGCGCCTCGCTGGCGGAGGTACGCGACTGATGCACATGGACATGCGCCCCGGACCCGCAACCGGCCTGGTGGAGGACGCCATCGCCGACGCGGAGGGGCGCGGTCTGATCGGCCACGTGCGTGCAGGCGACCCTGCGGCATGGGGTGCGCACGCGGACGCAGCGCGCGACTGGACCGGGTGGCTCCGGGCCCCCGAGGCCATGCGCCCACACATCACCGACATCAATGCGCTGGTTGACGCCTGCCACGCGGAGGGCATCACACACGCCCTGGTGCTCGGCATGGGCGGGTCGAGCCTGTCGCCTGAGGTGACACGGCGCACCTTCGGACACGCAGCCGGTATTGAACTGCGCGTGCTCGACTCCACCGACCCCGTGGCGGTTGCCGGCATCACCGACGGCATCGACCCCACGCGCTGTCTGGCCATCGTGTCGTCGAAGAGCGGCACCACTGCCGAGCCGCTGGCGTTCGCTGCTGAGGTGGGCCAGTGGATGGGCGATGCCATGGGCGGGGCCTTCCGCGACCGCTTCGTGGCCATCACCGACCCCGGAACGCCGCTCGCCGTGCGCGCGGCGGATGAGGGCTGGCGCATGGTGGCCGAGAACATGCCCGATGTGGGTGGGCGCTTTTCGGCACTCACGCTGTTCGGCCTCATTCCCATGGCGCTCGCGGGTGTCCCGGTGGACACCGTGCTCGACCGTGCCGCCGCAGCCCGTGAGGGGTCCGATGGACCGCGTCTGGGTGTGGCACTGGCCGCGCTGGCAAAGGCCGGGCGCGACAAGCTCACCATCGTGGCCGACCCGGGTATCGG
>CAIPNN010000159.1 GCA_903866425.1 uncultured Actinomycetes bacterium | reverse complement strand
GCCCGCCAGTCCATTTCGCCTGATGGGTTGCTCCACAAACCGGTACGAGAGCGCCGAGATTCCCACCACGAGCATGATCTGAATCGCCACCAGCGGCGCGCCCGAAATTGACACGTCGTCGCCTGGGCGCGTGAGCATGAGCACCGGCCAGTGCCACAGGTACATGCCGTACGACCGGGCGCCGACCCACACAAGCACCGGCAGGCCCCAGAACTTGCCCATCCAGCTGTCGGGGTGGGCGGTGACGATGATGAGCACGATGGCCGGGATGGCCAGCATGAGCATGCCGCCCTGGTACAGGCGCGACTCGAACTCGTCGATGGTGAACATGCACCACACCACGCCTGCCAGCGCGGCGAGCCCGATGATCTCCATGCCCCACCGGCCGATCCACGACCTGATGGGTACAAGGCGCGCGGGCGGCAGAAGGATGGCCCCCACGATGCCGACGAAGAGCCCGACGGCCCGGGTGTCGGTGCCGTAGTAGATGCGCCAGGGCAGGGCGTATGGGTCGTACAGGTGCCACGCAAGCCAACTCGACCCGGCGGCGCCGAGCACGGCCAGCACGCCGATGATCCATGGCTTCAGCCGGAACACCACCAGGATGACCGCGAGCACCAGCGGCCAGAACAAATAGAACTGCTCCTCCACCGCAAGCGACCACAGGTGCGTGAACACGTTGGGTCGCCCGAACCGCTCGATGTAGGGCACGTCGGCAAAGACGAAGTACCAGTTGGTGACATAGGCGAAGGCCGACACCACCGCGCCCTTGAGCCTGGCCACCTCCTCCCAGTGGAGGATGAGCATGGCCACCAGCGTGCCCGCGATGGCCAGGAGCAGCGCGGGGATGAGTCGCCGCACGCGGCGCAGCCAGAAGCGCCACAGGTCGAGTTTGCCGCCCGACCGGTACTCGGCCACCAGCAATGAGGTGATGAGGTACCCCGAGATGACCAGGAAGAAGTCGACGCCGAGAAATCCGCCGGGCAGCCATTCGCCACCTGCGTGGAAGATGAACACGGTGGCCACGGCGAGCGCACGCAGGCCATCCACCCCCGGCATGTAGGGCAGCCGGGCACCATGCCCGCCGCCCTGCTGGGCGAGGGGCGGGTACGGGTTGGGCGTCTCCGCGGCGGGCGGGGGTGGTGATGGCGACGACATTGCCCCGGTACTCAACGCGAGGGGTCGGATGCACGGCACTTCCGTCCCCCGCCTTCCGTACCCTGCGGCCACCAGCGCCATGATCCCTCAGGAGGCACCCCGATGTCCGCACCGTCCGCCGCCCAAGTCCCTGACGTCCCCATCCTGCAGGCACTCGGCAACCGCCGCAGCATCCGCTACTTCGACGAGACCCGCGAGGTGGAGCGCTGGAAGGTGGAGACCATGCTCCAGGCCGCCCGCTTCTCGTCGTGCCAGGGCAACATCAACTGCACCGAGGCCATCGTGGTGCGCCGCGACGAGTGCGACCTGTGGGACGAGATCGAGGAGTGCGTCTCCGGCTTCAACGTGCAGATCATCAACCAGTCGTCGCACCTCATCCTGTGGGTCACCAACCTCAACGCCTGGTACGGACGCGCGATTGACGGCATCTCTGGCCTGGCGCTGTGCGGCGCGGCAACGAAGTACCACGGGTGGAACTACGAGTTCTCGATGACCCAGACCATCCCGCGCCTCATGAGCTTCCCCACCGAGCGCACCGACGCACTGCTGCGGTTTGAGAGCGGGCAGGCAGTGGCCAACGCCATGG
Source organism: uncultured Actinomycetes bacterium (assembly GCA_903866425.1). Lineage (GTDB taxonomy): Bacteria > Actinomycetota > Thermoleophilia > Miltoncostaeales > Miltoncostaeaceae > SYFI01. Next base: position 5,951 of record CAIPNN010000159.1, on the reverse strand, counting down.
CCGCGGGCTCGGGCCTCGACGTCGGATCAATCCTCATCGCGTTCGGCCGCAAGCCGGGCGGCATCGAGAAGGCCTTCGGGCTGCCGCCGCACTACCGGTTCACATGGGGCCACGCCGTGGGCTATTCGGCGGAAGACCCGAAGGCCGGAGGTCAGCGTCCGCGCCTCAAGTTCGAGAAGCTCTACCACGACAACGCGTTCGGCACGCCCTACGTGTGCGACCCATCCACCGAGGCCCTGCTGCGCGAGAAGGGACTCATTCAGGAGCAGGCTCCGCTGCCGGGCCGCATGGATGAGATCGTTGCCCTCGCTGAGCGCCATGGGCGCGACCCGGGCACCCTGTCGTTCCCCGCCGCCGAAATCGAGCGGCTCATGAACGACGACGACTGGGACTTCGGCCCCAACATCCGTGCCCGCGCCGCCCACGTGCTGGCCACCGAGGACCTGCCCGAGTACCCGGAGGAGATGAAGGAGACATTCAAGAAGTTGATGTTCGAACACGGCATCGACGCCTCCAAGTTCCTGCCGGCGGGCGAGTAGATGGCATCCCGGGCGGCGGGTGCCGAGTGGACCAACTGGTACGCCGAGGAGGACCCCACCACCTGGGTGCTCGCCACCAGGCTGCGCGAGCGGGCTGAGGCGCACCCCGACCGTGAGTACCTGCGGTACGGAGATGGCGGGTGGGTGACCTACGGCGAGATGAACGCGCGGGCCAACCGCATTGCCAATGGGCTCATCGCAAATGGCACGCAGCAGGGCGAGTCGGTGAGCGTGATGCTTCCCAACTGCGAGGAGTTCCTGCAGGTGTGGTTCGGCATCCTCAAGGCCGGCGCGGTGATGAGCAGCATCAACACCGCCTACAAGGGCGACTTCCTCACCTGGACCATCAACCTGGTTGAGGCCCGCACGCTGTTCATCAGCGAGGCGTTCCTCGACCGCCTCGAATTCATCAAGGCCGAGCTGCCCCTGCTGCAGCGCGTGGTGGTGGTGCGCACGGGCACGCAGGAGGGCCCCGACCCGTCGCTGCCGTGGCAGGAGCTTGACGCGCTCATGCAGGCACCCGACTCCGAACCCGGCGTCGAGTACACGTGGACCAACGACGCCCGCATCATGTTCACCTCGGGCACCACCGGGCGCAGCAAGGGCGTGATCAAGCAGAACGCCGCCGACTACTTCTCGGCCCGCGGGTCGCTCGAGTACATGAGCGCCGCACAGGGCATCTCGGTTGGCGACATGCACGGCGAGACCTGGTTCTCATGCCTCCCCCTCTTCCACAGCAACGCCCAGGTGCTGTGCGCCTACCCCGCACTGCTGGCCGGTGGCCGCGTGGCCTACGTCGAGCGATTCTCGGGCACGCGCTTCTGGCAGCAGGCCATCGACATGGGCGCCACCATGTTCAACGGCATCGGCGCCATGCTCTATTTCCTGTGGAACCAGCCGCCGTCAGACCTTGACCGCGCGCACTCGGTGCATTCCATCCTGGCCGCTCCGGCACCCCGGGACATCTACTTCGAGTTCGAGGAGCGCTTCGGGGTGAAGCTGACGGAGGGCTATGGCCTTACCGAGACCGGCGTGTGCACGGTGATGGACCCAACCCAGCCGGTGCGCCTTGGCAGTTGCGGCAAGGCCAACCCGGGCTACGAGGTGACCATCGTGGAGCCGGGCACCGATCGGCCACTGCCGGCGGAGACCCCCGGCGAGATCGTGGTCGACATGAAGGTGCCCAACATCGTGATGCGCGCGTACTACGGCATGCCCGAGAAGACCGCGGACGACTTCCGCAACCTCAAGCTGCACACGGGCGACCTCGGGCGCATGGACGCCGACGGCTACGTCTACTTCATGGATCGCGTGAAGGACTACATCCGCAGGCGCGGCGAGAACGTGTCGTCAATGGAGGTGGAGCGCCAGATCGCGGGGCATCCGGGCGTGCGTGAGTGCTCCGTGATCGGCGTGAAGGCCGACGAGGGCGCATCGAGCGAGGACGAGATCATGGTGGTGCTGGTGGCCGAGGGCGAGGCCCCCGACCCCGAGGCGCTCACCCACTGGATGGCCGAGCGCATGCCGTACTTCATGGTGCCGCGCTACATCCGGGTGGTCGCCGCGCTGCCCAAGACCCCCACCGAGCGTGTGCGCAAAACGGAACTGCGCGACGAGGGCGTGACTGGCGATACGTGGGATCGCGAGGCAGCCGGGGTCGAAGTGCGACGTTGATGACGGCCTGATCCGCCAGAAACGCTCGCTGGGGAAACGTCATCAGCAACACGGGAACACACTGCGTGGGTGGACCGACGCGATATTCCCTTGACCTTCCTCGCCGCTGGCGCGGTGGCGCTCGTCCTCGGCGCCACGAGCATCGCGAGTTCATTCCTTCCATCCGGAAGCGTCGGCACCGCACAGCTGACTGACGTGGCGGTGACCAACCCGAAGTTGGCCAACGGGTCCGTGGGGGCACTGAAGTTGCGCGGCGGGGCCGTCACCACCGAGGCCATCAGGAACGGCACCGTGCAGTCAGTCGACCTCAGCTGGCAGTTGTGGCGCGACCTCACGGCCACCGCAGGACAGCAGGGGCCGCAGGGCGCGGCGGGTCCGGCCGGCGTGGCAGGTGCACCGGCCGCTGCCGGCGCCGCGGGATCCGCCGGTGCGGCAGGACCCGTGGGGCCCGCTGGGCTCACCGGCAGCACGGGGCCTGCGGGGCCGACAGGTGCCACCGGCTCGACTGGCGCGACCGGGCCGACTAGCGCGACCGGCGACACGGGTGCCACTGGGCCGACTGGGCCCGGTGTGACTCCGGCCTATGGCGCCTTCAGCAGCAGCACCACACAGCAACCCACACCGGCCAGCACGGTTATTCCGGTGACCTACAACAACACCGACACGACGAGTGCGGGCGTCTCACTCGTCGGCGCCACGCCAACAGCAAGCATGCTGCTGGCAGCCGGAGGCGTCTACAACATGCAGTGGTCGGCGCAGATCGCCAAGACCGATGCCGGTACCGACATCATTGACGTGTGGCCACAAACGGCAGCGTTTACAGCGGGAGCGTGCGGCACGTATGCCGACGTGGTGAGGTCCGACTCAACCACCACGCTTGGTGCCGCTGGCGACCGCCAGATCATGACCGTCAATTACCTCTTGACGGTGCCGTCCAACACCTGCATCCGGCTTGTCATGAGTTCGCTGAACGTCGGTTTCCAGTTGTTGGCAACCGGTGTCCAGGCGGGGCCGACACGACCGGCGATCCCGTCGATCATCATGACCGTCTGGCGAATTGCCTGATGGGCCGCGGCCCCGCTGCCGACGCCCCACACGGGGGTGCCGGCAGCGGTCGTGACTACGGCTTCTTCGGTGCCGGAGTGGCGGCCGGCGGCGTCTGCGCAGCCTTCGCCTGGGCGATGATGCCCTGAACACCCTGAAGGGCGCTCTGCTCCGGAATGCCGAGAATCGGCACCACGGCGCCTGCGATCTCCTTCACCGATGCACCCTGCTGGTGCGCGGCCACGATCGCCTCGGTCAGCTGCTGCTGCTCCTGCTGACCCTGTGCCTGCACGGCCTGCTGCTCCTTGCCCGTCTGGGCGAGGGTGGCAGTGGCTGAGCGGACTTCGCTCAGGCCGTTGTCGTCTCCGAGTCCAACCCCAAGGGGGATGAGGGCGCAGAGGGCAATGATGATGGTCGCCGCGGCGACCGGAATGAACTCACGAAATTTTCCCATGGGCGGAAGGCTAGCGACCGGCGTCGATGACCGTAATGACGATCGTCACATCACGACGAGGGGGGCCCGCAGGCCCCCCTCGAGAACATCAACGCGGGTGCAGTCGGCTCACGGAATGTTGGCGCAGTTCTCTGGGTAGCCCTTGTTGTTCGCCAGGCACTCAGCCTTCTGCTTGGCCACCGATTCGTCGCTGTTGTCGTTGTTCTGGTTGTTGTCGTTATTCTGGTTGTTGTTGTTGTTCTGATCGTTGTTCTGATCGACAGTGACCGTGGTGGCCGGCGCCGGTGCCGTGGTGGCCGCAGGCGCAGCGGTCACGGTCTCCACCGCAGTGGTGGTTGCAGGCGTTGCGGCAGGGGTTGAACTGTCGCCGCAGCCAGTCGTGCCAATCACGAGGGCGCCGGCACCGAGCAGTGCGGTCAGCGCGAGTGAAATCGAACGCCGAGACATGGAATCCTTTCGTGGGAACACCGAGGGTCTCCACCACCGTACGCCGTCAGCGTGCGCCGCGTGCGCCACGTCGCAGGCGTGCCCCTCACGACGTCAGCCTGAGCCGGTGATCGTGCCGAGGTCGATGGCGTCGGCAGGTGCCGACACAGTCACGGGGGCACTCCACTTTGAGTAGTGCACGTCGCCCGACTTGCCCTTGGCGGTCGACACGTACCGCACCGGAAGCGGGTCGCCGCTCGCGGGCACGTACAGCGTGTTGCCCGCCGGGTCGGTGATCTTGATGGCCTTCACACCGTCAACGGTGGAGGTGCCGGCCGTGGTGGGCGTGCCGAACTTGGCCAGGATCGGGTCAACCACCTTTGTCATGTCCACGAAATTCGAAATACCGGTGAGCTGGCCCGCGCTCGATCCGCTGGCCGGGGCCGTAATCCACTTGCCCCCGAGCTTCGCCGCGATGGGTCCACTTGCGCCACTGCTCTGCCAGAAGCCGGCGGCTGCCCTGATGTACGGGGTGCCACCCGCCACCAGCACGTCGAGGGAGCGACCGGCGATCTTGACGGTGCCCTCGCCCTCGTTGTTGCGTGTGGCAGTGAGCATGAGCGAAGCGGCTTCGCCAGCGCCGGCGGCGGCGGCAGTGCCGTCGATGTGCACCGACGATGCAGCCGTCACCGCCTTGGTGGCCGAGGCCAGCAGATCGGCGGCCGAGAGCGAGGTGTTCGACGTGGCCGGCGTGGTGGCGGTCGCGGCCGGAGCGGCAGTTGACGCCGCAGACGTACCGGAGTCGCCACAGCCCACCAGGCCGATGGCAGGCGCGGCCAGCAACACGGCGGCGATGAGCGGAGTGCGAAGTGATCGGGTCATCGCACCAGCGTGACAGGCGAGGCCTGTGCGAAGGCCGGTCGGGGGTCCCCAGTGCCACCTTCAGGCAGGTTGGGTCAGCCCCCGGGGCGCTCGGCCACCGCAAATGTCTTGACGAAGCGGTAGCGGTACATGCCGTCGTTGTCGGCGGCAGCGGCGAACGTGGCGCGGACGCGCTCGAGCACCTCGGCCTGCTCGCCCTCGGGCAGATCGCTCCACAAATGCGTGGCAACAGCCTCGATTCGATCGGCGATCGCCTGCGGGGTGACCACCCGGTACCGGGTCTCACTCCATACGTCGAGCGGCGTGAGTCCGGCGTCGGTGATCCACTGCGTGAGGTCAGGCACCGGCACCTGGTTGTTGACGATCGATGCCGCCAGCCTGGCCAGCAGCGGATCGCCGGTGGCCTCAAAAATGTCAACGGTGGGGCGATCGTGCCCTTCGCCCGGGCAGAGGATTCCAAGCACTCCGCCCGGAGCCAGCGCGTTGGCCATCTCGCGGATGGCGCCAGGACGATCGGTAAACCAGTGCAGGGCCATGGTGCTGAGCACCAGGTCGGCCCACCCGGCCTCGACGCCCATTTCCATGACCTCGCACGGGCGCAGGTCGGCCGTGATGCCGGGGATTGCCGCAAGGCGCTCCCCCAGCACGTCGAGCATGCCGGTTGAGGGGTCAACGCAGATGACCTCGCGCGCACCACGGCGGTCGATGGCATCGAGCGTGGCGAACCCCGTGCCGCACCCCACGTCAACCAGTCGCGGGAACTCGCGCTCGGGCAGCGAGTTGATGAGGCGCCGGCAGCCCTCGCGGTTGCGCGCCACCAGCTCGTCGTAGGCCCGGGCGCTGCGGTCGAATGAATCAGCGGGGTTGTTCAGGGGATTCGGCATGCCGGCAATGCTACGCGGGCCTCGGTGTACAGCCCGCACCGCTAGCGT
>CAIPNN010000158.1 GCA_903866425.1 uncultured Actinomycetes bacterium | reverse complement strand
GGTGATGGGCCGCATGCGCTCGGTGTCCGACGTGATGGTCTCTGGCTTGTTGGGGTCGTAGCCCGGCACCGTGGCCATGGCCAGAATGGCCCCGTCCTTCGGCCGCATGACGATGGCCGAGGCCGCCTTGGCGTTATTGGCCAGACGCACACCCTCGAGCACCGTCTCCACCTTCTGCTGGATGGCGCTGTCGATCGTGAGGGTCACCGTCTTGCCCGGGACCGGCTCGGTGTCGTTGAGGATCTTGAGCGTGTTGCCCTTGGGGTCGCGCGCCTCATGGCGCTCGCCCGGGGTGCCCTTGAGATCCTTGTTCAGGGCCTTCTCGTAGCCCGTGAGCCCCTCGCCGTAGTCGTCAGTCATGCCGATCATCTGCGCGCCGACGGTGCCGAGCGGATATAGCCGCTTCTGGGCGTCCGACAGCGTGATTCCCGGCAGTTCGAGCTTGCGCAGGTATGCAGCGCGCTGCTGGTCGACGCCCGTATTGAGCATTGCGTACCCGCCGTCACCCTGCAGGCGACGCTCCACCTCGTCGGGCGACAACTCCACCGCAGTGGCGATCTTCTCGGCCGTGCCGCGCTTGTCGGTGACGAGGTACGGCGTGGCCGTGACCGCGGTCACGTGCTTGTCAACCGCCAGCTCGCGGCCGTCGGACGACACGATGGCACCACGGGGTGCCTGCACCTCGTGAATGACCTCGTGCTGCGCACGCGCCATGGCACCGAGCTCATCCGCCTGGACGGTGGCGATCCAGCCCGCACGGGCCCCGAACACGGCGAGCACCACAAGGGTGCCGATGCTGAGGTAGCGCACCCGGCGCGACCCGCGCTTCTCCGCTCCGGCACGCGCCTCAGCGGCGCGGGCCTTGTTAGCGCGTCCTCGGCGCTTGTCCAGGCGTGACACGGGCATCCTTCGGGACAGTGACGTACGTAAGACCGGTGCCAGGCGCCTGCACCATTCCAAGGCGCGTGGCGGCCTGGTCGACAACCTGACCATCCTTCTGCGCCAGCTTGGAGCGCAGGATCAGCACATCGGCCTGCACCTGGTCGTACATGTCGACCGTGTGACCGGTCTGTGTGGTGAGGTTGAGGCGGGCCACGTTCACCCACACCACTCCGCCGAGGAGGATGGCGATGAACGGGATGACCACCCAGGCAAGGCGCACACCCTGCAGCTGCACGCGCTGAAAGCGACGGCTGCGGGTGGCCGGCGGCGGGACGAGCCGGGGCTTCGGGCGTACCGGCGGTGCGTGGTGCGGCGCAGGAGCGGCAACGCGTGCGGTGGCGCCACGGGTACTCATGCGTCGGCCTTCTGCAGCACACGCAGACGCGCTGAGTGGGCACGCGGGTTGTGGGCGATCTCGGCCGTGACCGCCTTGACCGCGCGCGGGGTGACCATGCGCCCCTCGGGCTGCTTGCCACATCCGCACACGGGCATGTCGGGCGGGCAGATGCAGCCGCGGGTGCGGTCGCGCATGAAGCGCTTGACGATGCGGTCTTCCAGCGACTGGAACGAGATGACGGCGAGGCGGCCACCGGGGCGCAGCATGCTGAAGGCACGCGGCAGCGCCTGCTCGAGAATGCCCAGCTCGTCGTTCACCACGATGCGCAGCGCCTGGAACACGCGGCGGGCGGGGTGGCCGCCAGCAAACAGTGCCGGGGTGGGTACGGCACCACGGATCACCTCGACCAGGTCACCCGTGGTGAGGATGGGCTGCGCGTCGCGCCGGCGCACGATGGCCCGGGCGATCTGCTTGGCGTAGCGCTCGTCACCGAACTCGCGGAACCAGCGGGCGAGGTCCTCCTCGGACGCCTCAGCCACCAGATCGGCAGCCGACACCGGCAGCGACGGGTCCATGCGCATGTCGAGCGGCGCCGGGCGCGAGTACGAGAAGCCGCGCTCAGGGCGGTCAACCTGCATGCTCGAGAGCCCCAGGTCCATGAGGATGACGTCGGCGCGCTGGCCGTCGTCATCGAGATCGGCCAGCACGGTGCCGAAGTCGCCGCGGATGAGGCGTGACGGGCATGCGAACTCGCGCTCGAGGGCGGTGAAGTGCGTGGCCGCCTCGGGGTCGCGGTCAATGGCGATGAGTGCGCCGGTGGGGCCCACGCGCGTGGCCATGGCCGACGAGTGCCCACCGGCCCCGAACGTGCAGTCAACAACCACCTCGCCCGGCTCGGGCGCCGTGAGCGCCATCACCTGGTCGAGAAGGACGGGTACGTGCGGGGCGCCACCGGAGACCACCTGCAGGGTCTCTGTTCGGACGCCGGCGAGGGTCATCCCCGGCTCCCGTCGGTAATACGGGCGGCGAGGCGGGCGGCGCGCTGCGCTACTCCGTCTTCCTTGAGGCGCGCAAAGCGTTCGGCCAGGCGCGCCGGGTCCCACAACTCAAGGTACGAGCCGGCGCCGACCACCTTGACCTTGCCGTCGAGACCCGCGTGCTCGCGAAGCTCGGCGGGCACCAGCAGGCGGCCCTGCTTGTCGAGGCCCTCCTGCTCGAACGCACCGGCAAGAAGGAATCGGCTGAGTTCGCGCTGGTCGTCGTCGAGGACGCTCATGCGCCCGAACGTGCCCTCGATGAACGAGGGCCACTCAAAGCGGGGCACCACCACGAGGCACTCATCAAGCCACCAGGCGGTGACGGTGCCGTCGGCAAATGGTTCACGCAGACGCGCGGGAATTGCCACGCGCGACCTGTCGTCGAGGCTGCACTCATAGGTACCGCTGAGAAGCCGGGGTGCCATCGGAAAAGAACCTACCCCCCGGCTCCCCACAATGCAACCCATTCTCCCCAATTTGTTTCCATCGAACCCCATCGAGCCACCCAGGTGCACCTCGCAACACGTCGTGCGCCCCCGACGGCTCAGGCGCAACGCATCGTGCGGTGAGAACACATGTTCCGTCCGAGAGGCGTCGTACATTTGTTCGCATGAACACGGAACGCCATCTCTCACTCGTGCCCTCTCTCGAGGGAAACCCCACTCCTGCAGGGCCGGCAGCGGCCATGCCGCGCCGCAGGCGCAAGGGGTCAATGCCCGCCGGTGGCCGTGCCGCCGGCATCGCGGCACTCGCTGCGGGCCTCACGCTCGGCCTCATGTCGGGTGGTGCATCCACCCTCATCACCCATCCGGGCGATGCCGCGGCTGTCCTCATCCCACTGGCGGGTGCCGCCGGCATCACCATCGCAGCAGCATTCCGCAGCCGCGCGGTGGCACAGCGACGTCGTCGTCGGGCCATCCAGCGCCGCGAGCGCATGGACGTGCGCCGCCGGTCGCTGCGCCCCCGACCCATCCTCGTGCACTCGCGTGATGACTTCCGCCCGGTCGTCATCACCACCGAGCCCGTCGCGCAGCCGCTCAGGCGCGCGGCGTAGGGCCCAGGCGCCGGGGGGACTCCATCCACCCCCCGGCGTTCGGGTCGTCACTCGGCGCGTGAGCACCTGACGCGTAGAGTGAGGCGCATGAAGCGCACCGCAATCGCCCTCGCCGTCGTCGCGCTTGCCACGGTTGCCGTCGCCGGCCCCGCCTCGGCGCGCACGGTCAACGGGTGCCGCATCGTCGACTCCCCCACCCGCGCCAAGCACACGTCGTGCCCGGGCGCCAATCTGCGCGGCGCCAAGCTGCAGGGCGTCAACCTCAACTACGCCAACCTTGAGGGTGCCAACCTCTCGAGGGCCAACCTGTCGCAGGCCCACCTGGCTGATTCGCGCATGCACGGTGCCATCGCGCGCGGGGCGCGCATGGTGAGCGTGCGGTTTGACGGTGCCGACCTCACGTCGGTCGACTTCACCGGGGCGAAGATCAATGGCACGGCCATGTTCGGCGGCGCCGATCTGTCGGACGCCAACCTGACAAACGCCGACCTGGGCAGCGCCCTGCTGCACAACGTGAACCTCTCGAACGCCACCCTCACCGGCGCGCGCCTGTGGAATGTGATGAGCGGCAAGAGCACCGGCGTGCCCGCCGCCCTCCCGCCCAACTGGCAACTCGCCCAGGGCTACCTCATTGGGCCAAGCGCCAACCTCTGGTACGCGCAGTTGACCGACCTCGACCTGTCCAACCGGTCGCTGGCGAACGCGAACTTCACGTATTCCACCCTCACCAACGTGTCGTTCCTCAACACCAATCTCTCCGGCATCAACTGGACCGGAGTCACGTGGCAGGGCGTCACGTGCACCAATGGTCAGCCAGCCCTCAATGGGTACAACGATGGGTCGCCCACGGCGCCCGTCACCGGCTGCTGACGTTCACACAGTTTCGGTCCGTCACAGTTCGCACCCCACACGAACCGACGGCGTAGCGTCCCGGCCATGGGCAAGCCCGCTCGCCGACTCGCGCTCTTCGGAGACATCCACGGAAACCTGAAGGCGCTCGATGCCGTGCTCGCGGCCATCGCCGATGCGGGTATCGATAACGCGGTGTGTACGGGCGACATCGTGCTGCGAGGTCTTGAGCCCGAGGAGTGCATCCACCGGGTGCGCGCCACAGGCTGGCCCGTCGTGGGTGGCAACACCGACCGCCGGGTGTCAAACAAGAAGCTGAAGCCCGACACCGAGTTGCGTGGCATGCGACCGGGCACCCGCACCTGGACCCGCGCGGTGCTGCCAGACGCCGACGCGGCCTGGCTCGCCAACCTGCCCGCCATGGTTGAGGCCGACCTCGGCCCCCACCGCGTGGTGGTGCTTCACGGCGATCGCACAGTGCCTCCGGGCAAGGTGCACAAGGACGCCACCGACAAGGAGATCATCGCGATGATGGATGCCCTCGGCGCAGATGTGCTTGTGGTGGCCCATACCCACTCCCCCATGATCCGCGAGGTCAAGGGGCGTCTCGTCGTAAACGCCGGCAGCGTGGGCGAGGGCACGGCCGACAACCCGCGCCCCACCTGGGCCCTGCTCGAGGTCGACAAGAAGGACCGCATCCACGCGGCAATCGAATACGTCGACGCGCCGCTGGCACCACCGCGCGACCCGAAGCACCCAAAAGGCGAGTAGCCGCTCCTACGTGCGGTGCGCCAGCGTGACCAGCTGGCTACCCCGGCCGGCAAGGCGCGCGCCGAGCGCCACGGGAATCACTGCGGCAGCCAAGGCACGCCCTGC
>CAIPNN010000157.1 GCA_903866425.1 uncultured Actinomycetes bacterium | reverse complement strand
GCGCACGCTCATGCCTCGGCTACCTCAATCATGTCGTCGATGTCGCTGAACTTGTCGCGTGGCCTGCCAGCGGATTCGCCACGGGCGATCTCGGCAGCATTGATGCGCTCCCACCCGGCGTACGACACGACGTCCCCGCACCGTTCCTGCAGCAGGCGCGCAAAGACGTCTCCCCCCAGCACGGGATCGGGCGGGTGCACCTGCATGTCGTGCAGCAGGGCGTCCACGGTCTCGTACGCATCGGGCTTGTTGGTTCCGATGACACCCGAGGGGCCGCGCTTGATCCAGCCCGCCACGTACTCCCGCGGCCGCGCCTTGCCCGACACCGGGTCGATCACCCGGCCGCGGTCGTTGGGGATGACCCCGCGGATCGGGTCGAAGGGCACACCCGGCAGCGCCGAGCCCCGGTAGCCGATTGCCGTGAGCACAAGATCGGCCGGCAGCATCTCGCGGCTTCCGGTGGGCCGTGCCACCACCACGCCATCGGCGTTGTGCTGCAGCTCGGTGTGCGCAACCTCGACCTCGCGCACGCGGTCGTCACCGGTGAAGGCCACTGGCGACACCATGAAGCGGATGACGAGGCGCCGGTCGCACCCGCGCTCAGGCCGTACGGCGAGCTCGTTGAGCAGCGCGACCACCTGCTCGCGTCCGCGCGAGGCATCGGGCCCGAGCGTGGCGTCTTCCTTCATGTCCTGTGGATCGATGACGATGTCGATGTCATCCCGCGCAGCAAATTCCTTCAGCTCCGGAAGGGTGAAGGCCACCTGGGCGGGGCCGCGCAGCCCGAGCAGCGTGACCTCGCGGATATTGCTCTGGGCGAGTGCCGCAAGCGCATGGTCGGCCATATCGGTGGTTGCGAGCACCTCGGCGGGGGTGAGCAGCATGCGCGCGACATCGAGGGCCACGTTCCCCACGCCCACCACCACGGCCCGCTCGCCCGACAGGTCGAAGCGGCGCGTGCGTTGATCGGGGTGGGCGTTGTACCAGCCCACGAAATCGCCGGCGCTTGCCCGGCCCGGCAGGGCTTCACCCGGAATGCCCAGGTGGCGGAACGACCGGCACCCCACGCAGTAGATGACCGCGTGGAAGTAGGCCAGCAGGTCGTCGTGCCGCAGGTCGCGCCCGTGCTCGACGTTGCCGTGAAAGGTGACGCGCGGGTCGGCAGCGATGCGGTCGTACACCCGTGTGACGCCCTTGATCGACTGGTGATCGGGCGCTACACCGCTTCGCACCAGCCCGAAGGGCGTGGGAAGGCGATCGATGAGCGACACCTCCACCGCGCCGGGCGCCTCTGCCAGCAGGTGCTCGCAGGCATAGAACCCGGCGGGGCCGGCACCGACGACGGCAACGCGAAGTGGGTCGGTCATGACAGGCAGCGGGGAGCGGGCATCGGGAATAAGGGTACGCCCCATCTCCCACGAGACCTGCGTCTTCCGGTTGCGGGCTAGCCTTCCGGGCCACCCCGACTTCGACGGACGGTCTCTCATGCAGCGGCTTATCGACGGATACCGGCGCCTGCGCAGCCTGTCCTGGCCCGCCGACTATCCCATTGCGCAGTTCCCCAACCCGCCGCTCATCATCGGGCTGGTGGCGCTGGGCGCGCGGTATCTGGCCTCGGGCACCTGGGCCGATGCACT
>CAIPNN010000156.1 GCA_903866425.1 uncultured Actinomycetes bacterium | reverse complement strand
GCGCGTGGTGCCGGGCACGTCGTGCACGATCATGCGCGGCTCGCCGAGGATGGCGTTGAGGATCGAACTCTTGCCCACGTTCGGGCGGCCCATGATGCAGAAGGCGGGCATGCGCTCGAGCGACGGGTCCTCGTCGCTCTCCACCGGCTGGGGTTGGCTCTCAACCCGCAGGTCGAGGAAGTCGCCGATGCTGCGTCCGTGCAGTGCCGACACCGTGGCCACCGGGCCGAGGCCGAGGCCCCACAGCTCCTGCGCCCGCATCTCCGACTCGGCGTTGTCGCACTTGTTGGCAACCACGATGATGGGCCGGTGCGACTTGCGAAGGCGCTCGGCAACCTCGAGGTCGCCCGCGGTGGCGCCTGCGGCGGCGTCAACCACGAACAGGATGATGTCGGCCTCGTCGATTGCGCGGATCGCCTGGGCCGAGATCTCCCTGGCCATCACCGACTCGTCGGCATCGTCGATGCCGCCGGTGTCGAGAATCTGGAACTGGCGGCCATTCCACTCGGCCCCGCCCTGGCGGCGGTCGCGCGTGACGCCGGCCATGGAATCGACCACGGCCTCGCGGCGTCCGGTGAGCCGGTTGAACAGCGTCGACTTGCCCACGTTGGGGTAGCCCACCACGGCCACCACGGGCTGGTCTGCCGCCACGGTGCTGCCGCGCGCGGCATGGCGCTCACGACCGCGTGGGCGGTCGGGCATACCCGGGCGCGATGCCTTGGGCTTGGGTGCCTCGTCCGCCATCAGTCGTGCTCCAGTGTGGGTGTGCCGTGATTCACCACTTGCGGCGGGCCGCCAGCAAGTGGAACCAGATCGGCAATGGCCTGCATCATGCGCTCGGTCAGCTCTGCCGCACGGGCACCCTTCGTGCCCTCGGCAAGACCTTCCTTCGACACCGGGTCGCCAAACACCACCCGCACGGGGCCGTACTTGAACTGGCTTCCCCAGATTGCCGCAGGGATGATGGTGACACCTTCGTCAAGCCCCATCGACCCGGCACCGGGAAATGCTGCCCGAAGCAGGCCGTCGCGCGATCGCGTGCCCTCGGGGAACATCAGCACGCTCTCGCCGCGGGCGAGCAGGTCGCGGGCCACACGCACGGCATTGCGGTCTGCCCCACCACGCACAACGGGAAAGGCCCCGAGCGACGAGATGATCCAGGCGCCCTTGCGGCTCTCGAACAACTCGGCCTTGGCCATGTAGAACGACTTGCGGGGGCGTGCGGCCCAGCCGAGCAGCGGCGGGTCGAGGTTCGACAGGTGATTGCTCACGATGAGCACGCTGCCCGTGCGTGGCACCTTCTTCCGGTTCTTCACCCGCATGCGGTACACGGTGCGGAACACGATGGTCATCAGCTCGGCGCAGATCCACCAGAACCAGATCCTCAGCCTGATGCCGTCTGCCGGGCTCGCCTCGCGCTCGCTCATCCCCGCGCCTCCTGCGCCATACCGGCAATACGGGCCACAACCTCGTCGATGCCCATGCCGGTGGTGTCCACGATCTCCGCGCCATCGGCCACCACCAGCGGGCTGGCCGCCCGTGATGAATCCGCATGGTCACGACGCTCAACATCATCGCGGATGGCGCGCAGGTCAACCTGCTCGCCGCGTGCCACCAACTCGGCATGGCGCCGCCTGGCACGCTCGTCCACCGATGCGGTGAGGAACACCTTCACCTCAGCATCGGGGCACACCACGCTGCCGATGTCGCGACCGTCGCTCACCCAGTCGCCCGCGCCCATGATGTCGCGCTGGCGCGCCACCATCTCGGCGCGCACGTCGGGGTGGGCGGCAACCTCAGACACATTGGCGGTGACGTCGGCCTCGCGGATGGCCATGGTTACGTCATCGCCGGCGATGAACACGCGAAGGCCCGCGCGGCCGTGCTCGAGCGTGACGGGGTGCTCGCGCGCCAACTCGGCAAGCGCCGGGCCGTCGGACACATCCACCCCGGTGCGCATGGCCAGAAGGGTGAGCGCCCGGTACATGGCGCCGGTGTCCACGTAGCCCACACCCATGGCGTCGGCCACGGCCCGTGCCACGGTGCTCTTGCCCGCCCCCGCAGGCCCATCAATGGCGACGATCACGCGATCTCCGCGCCAAGCGACGCCATGTCGTCGGCAAACGTGGGGTACGACACCGCAGAGGCATCGAAGCCGTGCACCGTCACCCCGCCGGTGCTTGCAATGCCCGCCAGCGCACCAAGCATGGCCAGGCGGTGGTCGCCGTCGCTCTGCACGTCTCCACCCGGGAATGACGGGGCACCGGTCACCACAAAGCCATCCTCGCGCTCGTCGGCGGTGGCGCCCACTGCACGCAGCAGGCGAACCACGGTGGCCACGCGGTCGCTCTCCTTCACGCGCAGCTCGGCAGCGCCACTCACGGTGGTGGTGCCGGCCGCAAGTGCACCCAGCAGGCCCACCAGCGGAAGCTCATCAACCATCGAGGGCACCTCGTCGGCCACAACGGTGGTGCCCTGCAGCGTTCCCGCGCGACGCACCACGATGTCGCCGCACGGCTCGCCCGCCACGTCCGGCTGGGCCTCCACCCGAACGTCGGCGCCCATGCGCTCGAGCACGGCAAGCAAGCCGGTACGCCCGGGGTTGAGGTTGACACCGGTCACCCGAACCTCGGGGTCGCCACGCAAGACGCCCGCGACGATTCCGTAGGCCGCCGACGAGAAGTCGCCCGGCACCCGGATGTCGGGCAGCGACATGCCGGCGATTGGTCCGCGCACGCCCACCATGCCGTCGCGGCGCAGCAACTCCACACCCGCGGCCTCGAGCATGCGCTCGGTGTGGTCGCGCGACAGCACCGGCTCGCGCACCCAGGTCTCGCCCTCGGCATTCAGCCCGGCAAGCAGCACGCAGCTCTTCACCTGGGCACTTGCCACCGGCAGGTCGTGCACCACGCCAACAAGTGGGCGCCCTGTGTGCACCGCAAGCGGGGGCGTACCGGCGTCGGTCGGCTCCAGTTCGGCGCCCATTGCCCGCAGGGGATCGACGATGCGGCGCATGGGCCTGCCACGCAGTGAGTCGTCTCCGTCAAGCACCGTCACATCGCCCGACTGCCCCACCAGGATGCCCGCGACCAGACGCATCAGCGTTCCGGCGTTCATGCAGTCGATCACCGGCGGTGGCGTGAGCCCCCGGATTCCGCGCCCGGTGATGACCACGCGGTCGTCCGAGACGCTGCCCTCAATACCGGCGCCGAGGGCACGAACCGCCTGCAACGTGGCGTAGGTGTCCTCGCTGTCGAGTGGGTTGTCAACCACCACAACGCGGTCGGAGATTGCGCCCAGCAGAAAGGCCCGGTGCGTCAGGCTCTTGTCCGGTGGGACCGCAACGGAACCCGCAAGGGCGGCCGCCGGCCGGAAGGTCAGGGTGCTCATGTGCCCGGATCCTAGGGGTCCGGCGAGGGCGCTACATTCGGCCGCCCGTGAGCACCATGCCCGACCTGCCCGTTGATTCCGTCGCCGACCTGGCGTACGTGCTGTCGCGGGCCGAACACAGCGGTGCCCTGGCCCCCGACGATGCCGCAACCGCCGACCGCCTGCTTGAGGCCCTGCGCGGCGACTGGCGCGATCTGCAGGGCG
>CAIPNN010000155.1 GCA_903866425.1 uncultured Actinomycetes bacterium | reverse complement strand
CATCGTGGTGCCGTTGGCGCACGAGGAGCCCATGCTGCGGTTTGCGCTCACCCGTGGGGTCATCCGCTCAGCCCGGGCACATGCCTTCATGGTTCCCGAGGAGCAGGCGCTGGTGCGGCAGATGGTGGGCACCGGCGACATCCCCGGCGTGGTGGTGGGGGCCGGGCTCGATCCCGCACCCGATGGCGATGCTGATCGCATCCGGCGCACCCGTCCGCTGCCGCGCCGCTTTGCGCTGTACCTCGGGCGCGTGGATGCGTCGAAGGGCGTGGACGCGCTCATCCGGGCGCACGCTGCCTACCGCGACTCAGGAGGCGAACTCGGGCTGGTGCTCGCGGGCCGAGAGGCGGCTGGCCTCGACATTCCCGGCTGGGTATTCACCACCGGGTTCATCAGCAACGAGGAGCGCGCCGATCTGCTGGCCGCCGCCGAGGTGGTGGTGCTGCCGTCGCCGTACGAGAGCCTGTCGCTGGTGGCACTTGAGGCCTGGCGCGCAGGCAGGCCCACACTGGGCTACGCCCGCAGCGAGGTGGTGGCAGGGCAGACAGCCCGGTCAGGCGGCGGGCTGCTCTACACCGGGCCCGATACCTACGGCACACAACTGAGGCGTCTTGCCCGCAATCCCGAGGAGCGCCGCGCGTTCGGCGAGCAGGGCCGCGCCTTCGCGGCCGACTGGACCTGGGATGCCTGCGTGGCCCGCTGGCGCGAGGTCATCAACCTCGCCGCCGCGCCAGCTGCCTAGGACCCGGCGGCCTTGCGCAGCATCTGCTGATAGCCGGTGAGCACGTCGCGGTCGGTATCGGCCACGATGGGCTCGCCCTTCAGGGCGTCGCCGCATCGGGCCCTGATGACATCAACCAGCAGTCCTGAGGCCATCCACTCGAAGCCCGGCGGCACGTCGACCCGCACGCGCACCCATGCGAGGTCGTCACCCATGTCGTCGGTGCGGGTGATCACCGGCGCCGACCCGAAGCGCACGCCGCCCGGGCCCACCAGATCGGCGGCATCGGCCACGGCGCGCTCCACCGGTGCCACGTCGCTTACGAGCACGCCGATCTCCATGTCGCGGTTGCCATGCGAGAACCGCTGTGCCGCCTTCACCTGGCTGTTGGGCACGTAGATCACGTCGCCATTGAGCGCCCGCAGCGTGGTGACCCGCAGGCTTGCGCGCTCAACCACGCCCATGAGGATGGTCGAGTCGACCTGCACCAAATCGCCCACTGCGTACTGCCCCTCAAACAGGATGAAGAAGCCGGCCACCACATCGGCAAGCAGGCGCTGCACCGCGAAGCCCAGCACGAGGATGACAAAGGCCGACCCGCTGATGGCGGCCACGCTGCCGGCCCCGAAGACGGTGGCCACGATGGCGATGACCGCGGCCAGCACCACCACGTACGAGATACCGGTGGCAAGCGCCGACACCGCCGTGCCGCGTTGACGGGCGGCAACGGTCTCGCCGCCGCGCAGTACCCGGGCAACCGAGTGGTGTTCCACGCGATGCACGATCCACAGGCACAGCGCCGCAATCGCGATGATGACGCCGATCCACACCAGGTT
>CAIPNN010000154.1 GCA_903866425.1 uncultured Actinomycetes bacterium | reverse complement strand
TGCTCCGACCCACCAAGCGCGCGCATGACCCCCCACTGGCCAATGGGCACCGGGTCGCCGTCAGGGGTCTGCACCTCGAACATCTCGTCGAATTCGGCAATGGAGCGCGCCGCATCGTCGCGCGACGTGAAACGACAGAACCGCCAGAAGGCGTCGTTGAAGTCGACCACGTGGGCGTTGACGTCGAACACGGCGATGCCATCGCTTACCGCTGCAAATGCGGCGTCGATAATCGCCCGTGCGCGGGGATCGAGCGGAATCCCCGGAGTGCTACCCATGTGTGCCCTCAGTATTTTCGGAACCCGGAGTCACGTTACTCCGGCTAGCCGCACACTCCCATGCGGGCCGCACGGTGGGCTGCCTCGGTGCGGTTGTGCACGCCCAGCTTGCGGTAGGCATTGCTCAGGTGGAATTTCACCGTCTGGGCCGTGACGAACAATTCATCGGCAATGGCGGCGTTCGAGTGCCCGCGCGCGGCAAGGCACAGCACTTCCTGTTCCCGCGCGGTGAGGTCTGTCTGCGGCAGTGCGGCGGCTGACGACGTGCTCGGCCGTACCGTGCCGCCTTCCATGATGTGCCGCACCATTGCCGCGAGGTCGGCGGTGCGGATCTCCTTGCTCAGGTATGCCCGTGCGCCGGCGTCAAGCGCCTGGTTCACGTGGTCGGGCGTCCAGATGCGCGACAGGGCGATGACCGCTACCTCGGGATGCGCGGCCGACACCACTCTGATGACCTCGAGCCCGTCGCCATTGCGCATCCACGGCTCAAGCAGCAGGGCGTTCACATGCAATGCGGGCAGTTGCTCCAGCAGTGCGGCCGCGGAGACGGTGGAGAGCACCACGCGCATCGACTGACTGGCGCCAAGGGCTGTTGCCACGCCGAGCGCCTGCACGGGGTACTCATCGAGGATCGCAACTCGTGTGGCTGGCTGTACCTGCACCTGCTCGCTCATGCCGACTCGCGTTTCCTTGTTGGTTCTCCCACATTCAATACACCTGCGTCACGAATTGGGTGCATCCGGGCACCGCCAGAACCTGTGAGACCAGGCGGGGCACTGGGTACGGTGGGCCTGCACCCCCGCAACCTGACCGCACCCCTCGCTGGCTTCGTCGCGCGGATCGGTGGTCTACTGTCCATTAACCCCCGCACCGCGAACTGAGGATCTCCGTCCATGCGCCCAGGTCTTGCACTTCTCACCACCGCTGCCGCAGCCGCGCTGCTGGTGGCGCCCGCCGCAGGGCTTGCCGGCACGGCGGCCTCCACGCCGTCCCCGAAGGGCCCGCCCTCGCCCCTCACCGAACCGGCGGCCATTCAGAAGCTGGCCGCTGACGCCTACGTGTGGGCCCTCGCGCCCGAGTTCGTCTACCGGTTTCTCAAGTACAACGCGCTGAAGACCGCCCCCGTGAACATGCTCGGCGGCAAGGGCACCTCGGCGGCAGCGTGGAACAACCTCGCCACCAACGCCGGCGATGCATCGGTGCTGTACCTCAACTCGATGATCGACCTGAGCGGGCGCCCGGTGGCCGGCACGCAGAATGGCGGCACGAAGGAGATGGTGCTGACGGTGCCGCCGTCGGCCACCAACTACTACGTGGTGAACCTGCTGGACGACTTCATCAACTCCACGGGGAGCATCGGCACGCGCACCACCCCGTCGAAGAAGTCCACGTCATACCTCGTGGTGGGTCCCACGTCGAAGTACGCCCACAAGCGGGTGGTCACCATCAACGGGTTCACCTATCGGGTGCTCGCGACCGACACCGATTACAACTGGATGCTCATCCGCATCCGCGCCGACTCACTGGTGCCCGCGAGCGATCCGTCGTCCGTGGCGTCCATCAACGCCAGCACGGTGCAGAAGTTCGCCTTCAACACCCTCGCGCAGTTCCAGGACAACGGCAACAAGCCCATCTATCCGAGCAGCAGCGCCCCGTACGAGCCCACGAAGGCGCAGCTGAACCGCGCGCAGAAGTGGAAGAACGCTCCCACGCAGGCCCTGACCTTCTTCAAGCAGGCCGGCCGCTCGCTGGCGCTCAATCCGCTTCCCTCGCGCACAACGGGTTTGGGCGCCACCCCGATGTCGGCGCTGCCCGCATGGGTGGTGCCGCAGGCCAACGCCAAGAAGGTGTTCCAGAACCCCTCGTACGGACAGGCACGCGCGCTTCGCCTGTTCCGCCCGCTCGGGCTTACCGCGCGCGGGTACTTCGTTCCCCGCAACTGGGGCACCACGCAGATGGACGCCCTGCAGGCCGGTTACAACGATGGCGCGTCAGCGGTTGCCAACCTGCAGTCCGCCCTTGGCGTGAGCGCCAGCACCAACTTCTGGACGTACCTCAACAACGACATCGGTACCTACCCCAACTCGGTTGAGGGGTACCTGTTCCGCGCGTCGGTGGTGGTGGCCGGCGGTTCGGCCAACGTGCCACTCGATGCCATCTATGCGCAGATCAACAACACCGACGGCACCAGCGCGACGCAACTGGCGGGTGGCAACACCTACAAGATGACCTTCGTGCCGCCGCCCGGGCTCACCAGCCCAACGCCGCCTTTCAACAGCACCCTTCCGCCGACGGTGAACAACTCGTCGGGGCAGCCCAAGGGGTTCTGGTCGATCCATGCGTACCAGACCGACCCAAGCCAGTCGGCGGCGCCCTTCATCACACAGGCAAGCGCCCAGAACCTGGCGTATTCGCAGGCCAATCTCACGGTCAAGTCGGTGAGCGCCACCAACGACACCATCACGGTGGGCATGCCCACGTGGGGTGCGGCACCCATTGCCAGCCAGCCGGTGTTCTTCGGCACCGGCGCGGCCGCGTATGGCCTGCAGCCGAACACGACCTACTACGTGGCCACCACTCCAACCGTGAAGGGCAAGGGCAAGAAGACGTCCTACACCTTCAAGGTGAGCACCACGTGGAAGCAGGTGCTCTCACCGATCGTGCAGATGAATGGCCAGTCGGTGGGCGGCGTTCCCGAGCAGGGTCCCGATGGCACCCCCGGTCCGACGGTGGACATTGCCGCTGGCAGCGGCACGCTCAACTGGGGTCCGGTGCAGCCGGTGTCGCAGCTCGGATCGCAGCAGATCACGTCCGGTCAGCTCGCACCGAACAGCGACGGGTCGTACACCATCTGGTTCGGGCCCACGCTGCCCGCAAACGCGCCGGCCACCAACTGGATTCCCACGCCGTCGCTCACCTCACTGCAGGCGATCTACGGGGCGAGCGCTGCGCTCACCGCACCGCAGATCCGACCGATGCTCCGCATCTACTACCCGACTCCCGGCAGTAACACGGCCGCCAGCATCCTTCCGCCGCCGAATGGGTCCATGAAGGCCACCTGGGTGATCCCGGCAATTCAGCAGGTGAACTGACCACTGCTCCCTGTGCGCCGACCCTCGGCGCACAGGGACGTGTTCCGGTCTGCCCGCGTACGCTCACCGCATGAACTTCCTCCGAATTGCCACTCCCCTGATGGTCGCCGGCATGTGCGCCGTGGCCATCCCCACCGCCAGCGCGGCCACCACCCTCAAGGTTGTTGAGTCAGCCCCCAGCGTCACGCTCACGACGGGCGTGGTCGCGCCGGCTGCGCAGGCGTCAGGCGTGTTCTTTGGCGGCATGCGTTCGCCCGAGGGCAAGGCCCGAGGTTTTGCCATGGGCTACGAAGACTTCCCCACTGGCCTCTCGGGCATGGCAGCGAACAGCACGCTGGCGCTCGCCTTCGGGTCGGGCCCCCGCATCGTGGCGCAGTCGCCGGGTGTGAGCCGTCGTGGCGCACCTCGTCCGCTGCTTGGCGGCACCGGTCCCTATCTGGGTGCCAAGGGCGTGGAGACGCGCACGAATAATCACGGCAAGTACGAGCACACCATCAC
>CAIPNN010000153.1 GCA_903866425.1 uncultured Actinomycetes bacterium | reverse complement strand
CTCGACCCCAATGCAATCGGACGCATCACCATCATCGGCCCGTCAGACGCACCGTGGCGCACGCGCAACGCCGTGCCCAAGGCACTGCGCGACATGGTGGATGTGGTGCCCGACACCGGGCCCGTGGCGCGTGCAGATGCACTGCGGCGCGGGCGCATCGCCGTGCTGCCCACCGTGGATGACGCCGCAAGCCCGGCACTCCGCGAGGCAATGGCTGCGGGCATGGCAATCGTGGCGCCGCGCTGCGCCGAGGCCGATGACGCACTGGGCACCGACGCGGGCGTGGTGGTGCCGCCCTTCAGCGCCGAGTCGGTTGCCGATGCCGTGCGCACGCTCGTGCAGGCCCCCCAGCAGGCGACGGCCATGGGCGACCGTGCCCGCGCCCGCACCGCATCGCGATCGTGGGACGACGTGGCCGCCGATCTTGAGTCGCTGTACCGCGGAGTGGCAGCGCGGGAGGACCACCCCGCAACTGCCGCCCCGGTGTTCGCCGATCTGCGCGTGCGCACCGGCCCCGCGCTCGGGGCAGCCGATGTGGTGACCGCTGCGGTGGACCGTGGCGTGCGCATCATCGCTGTTGCCGCGCCCGGCGGTATCGAACCTGCACTTGCCGTGCTGCAGGCCGCGCCCGATGGCCTGCATGTGATCGTGGGGCAGGAGATCACCACGCGCGAGGGCATTGTTGTGGGCCTCTTCCTCACCGCAGCCGTGCCCGATGGCCTCGCCCTGGCCGACACGCTGCGGCGTGTGCGCGATCAGGGCGGCCTCACGCTCATGCCCCACCCCGATGACGGCGGCGCACCGCCACCCGAGGCACTGCGCGAATGCCGCGATCTCATTGACTGCCATGAGGGCATCACCCCCGCACGGCCGGCTGCGCAGGCCACCGAAGCGGCGCTGCTGCTGCAACGCACAGGCCTGGCGGTGACCGGCGGCAGCGCGGCCACCCGGCCCGAGGAGA
Organism: uncultured Actinomycetes bacterium; assembly: GCA_903866425.1. GTDB lineage: Bacteria > Actinomycetota > Thermoleophilia > Miltoncostaeales > Miltoncostaeaceae > SYFI01. Next base: position 3,966 of record CAIPNN010000153.1, on the reverse strand, counting down.
TCGGCACGGCGGGCATGGTGATGCGTCCGTTCGCCGGGCCCGCAGACTTCCTTGCTGCACTGGGTGACGCCCGCCCCGTGCGCCGCCGGCGCGGCCTTCGCGCACGGACGCCGCGTTCCTCGCGGCGCGCGTCGCAGGCCTAGGGTCATCCTGCAACGCGCGATGCGCGTTGCGTGCAGGACTCGATAGCCGGTGCGGGGAAATGACCCCTCGCTGATGACCGCTGAGCCCACCGCCACGCCGCCGCCCGACGACCCCGGAGCGAGCGGCACCCGAGCAGTCCCGCGCATCGAGGATGCGTACCTCGACCGCGCCATCCGCGAGGTGCACCTGCTCGAAGAGCGCATGGATGCCTGCCCGGGCTGCGCCAACGCCGGCACGTTCCCCGTGAAGGCCTCGGGCTCGCCCACCGCCGACATCATGCTCATCAAGTGGCAGTCGGCGCTGGCGGAGCGCCAGGAGGGCGTGTCGTTCTTCGGTCGCTCGGGCGACGCCGTGCGCCGCAGCGTGGAACGCCTGGGTGTTGACCCGTCGGTGCTCTACGGCACGCTGGTGCTGAAGTGCCCGCACGCCGCAGGCAGTGAGCCGACGGATGAAGACCTGGAGTGGCTGGCCGAGGAGATCCGCATCGTGCGGCCCCGCCTGATCGTGGTGATGGGCGATCGCACACGCCGCGCCATTGACTCCCTCAAGATGCCCATGTCCGACCCGCTGCCCGAGAGCACCGGCACCGTGGCCAAGTGGACCCCGGCCGTCGAGGCGCTCGTGGTGCCCGACATCGACGACTCGCTGGACGAGCAGGACGCCAAGCGCCGCTTCTGGGCCGACTTCCGTGCCATGGGCGAGTGGTACGCGGCCGAGCCGCCCTACTAGTCGCGGGTGAAGCGGGCGACCGCCTCGATGTGCGGCGTCTGGGGGAACATGTCCACCGGGCGCACCCACTCGAGCGTGTAGCCGCCGTCAACAAATCGCTTGGCGTTGTCGGCGAACGTGGCTGGCTGACACGACACGTACACCAGCGTCTTGGGCGCCAACTCGAGGATGCGCCGGCAGGCGCCGCCTGAAAGCCCTGCACGGGGCGGGTCGATAATGGCCACGTCGGGCTCGGGCAACTGGCCGCGGTTCTCGCGCAGCACCACGCGCACGTCGCCGGCCAGCGCCATGTGGTTGGTGATGCCGTTGCGCTCGGCATTGCCGTGGGAGTCCTCCACCGCCTCGGGCACCATCTCGATGGCCACCACCTGCTTGCTCAGGCGACCGAGCGCCACCCCGATGCTGCCCACGCCGCTGAAGAGGTCGTAGAGCACCTCGCCGCCCGTGAGCCCGGCGGCCTCGGCAGCGCGGCGGTACAGGTGGCCCGTCATGCGCGAGTTGGTCTGGAAGAACGACGCGGCCGACAGGCGCAGGGTCACCGGGTTGCCCGGCTCAACCTCGACCTGCTCCTCAATCCAATCGCGGCCCCACACCGTGCGTGACGGCAGCCCCTGGGTGGTCTCCGACAGGCCGTCGTTGATCGCATGCACGATGCCCACAAGCCCGGGCACATCGGCGGGCAGGCGGTCGGCCAGTTGGTCAACAAGATCGTCGGGGCCCGAGGCCGTGACGATGGTGATGAGCAGCTGCCCGGTCAGCACACCCTCGCGCACCACCACGTGCCGCAGCAGCCCCTCGTTCGTGCGCTGGTTGTACGGCGCGATGCCGCAGTCAACGGCCCAGCGGCGCACGGCCTCGCGCGCCACGTTGCCCGCCTCGGTGGCGAGCATGCACGGGTTGATGTCGACCACCTCGTCCCAGCGCCCGCGTCGGTGGAACCCCAGCACCAGCTCGCCATCCGGCCCGGGGGCGGCTGAGTACTCCATCTTGTTGCGGTACCCGAAGTGCTCGATTGCCGGGTCGGCCTCCAGCACCTTGATGCCGGTGAGTCCGCCGATGCGCGCCAGGTGCTCAATCACCTGCTGGCGCTTGGCCTCGAGCACCTCCTCGTACTGCACGTGCTGCAGGCGGCAGCCACCGCATGCGGGCACGAACTGGCACTGCACGGGGATGCGCCCGGGGCCGGGCGCGCGCACCTCCACCAGATCGGCTTCGGCAAACCTGCGGCGCACCTTGCGAAGGCGCACCGTGGCCACATCGCCGGGCGCCGTGTCGGGGGTGAACACCACAAAGCCATCGGCGCGGGCCACGCCCCGGCCGCCGAAGGCCAGGTCGCCCACGGTCACCTCGATCTCGTCGCCGCGCTTCGGGCGTTCCTTCTTGGCCTGCTGGGTCATGGAAGACGCCTGTGGTTGAGGGCGGGCAGCGATGCGCGGATGGCGTCCTGAGCGACGACGTCGAGGTCGGCGGAGGCGAAGCCCTCGCCATCAGCGACCTCAGCGAGCACACGCCCCCACGGGTCGATGATCATCGAGTGCCCCCATGCGCCTTCGCCGGTGGTGTGCGTGCCGCACTGGCCGGCAGCCAGCACGAAGCATTGATTCTCAACCGCCCGGGCGCGCAACAGCAGTTCCCAATGCGCCTCGCCGGTCTGCGGCGTGAAGTTGGCGGGAACCGACAGCACGCGCACACCAGCTGCGGCGTGTGCGCGGTACAGCTCCGGGAACCGCAGGTCGTAACACACCGACATGCCGATGCCGATGCCGAGCACCTCGCCCGTCACCACGTCGGCACCGGCTTCGGTGGACGTCGACTCGCGGTACGCGTGGCCGTCAACATCGACGTCAAACAGGTGAATCTTGCGGTACGTGGCCACGTCGCGACCATCGGGCCCGATGAGCACGCTGGTGTTGAAGGCACGCGATCCATCACCAATGGCCTCAAGCACGCTGCCCGCCACGATGGCCACGCCAAGATCGCGCGCCCAGGCGCGTGCCGCCGACAGGGACGGCCCGTCCAGCGGCTCGGCGCCTGATGCCGTGGCCGACGCCGGCCCCCACCAGTTCCACTTCTCGGGCAGCACCACCAGACGGGCACCGGCAACTGCTGCAGCCTCCACACGCTCGCCTGCACGGGCCACGTTGCGCGTGGTGTCGGTGTCGGCCAGCACCTGCACCACGGCCGCGCGCACGGGTTCAGCGGGCATCCGCCACCCCCCGCGCTACCATCCCGCGCGTCGTCACCCGATCAGGAGAGACCATGGCGGACGTCGAGACCCTTACCCGCATCGAAGATGTTCTTGAGCGCATCCGCCCCGCGTTGCATGCGGACGGTGGCGACGTGGAACTTGTCGACTTCGACGAAGAGGGCTTCGTGCACCTGCAGATGCTCGGCGCCTGCGGTGGCTGCCCCATGTCGACCGCCACGCTCACCCTGGGCATCGAGGCGGAACTGCGCCGTGAGGTCCCCGAGGTCGAGGGTGTCGTCACGGTCTAGGGGACCGGGGGCCCGATGGGGCCCACGCCCTCATCGCGGTGCACCTGCCGGGTGCACAGGTCCTGCGCAAAGGCCAGGCCCGCCGCGCGGGCGATCCCGCCGGCCTCATCGCTGATGCACCCGGGCTGCAGCCACAGGGCCTGCGCGCCCACGGCCACGGCCTCGCGCGCGATCTCGGGCGCGGCATCAGACTTGCGGAACACGTCCACCATGTGGATTGGCACATCGATCTCGGCCAGCGAGCCGAACACGGGCTGCCCCAGCACCTCGCCGCCGCCCGGGCGCACGGGAATCACCCGGTAGCCCTGCGCCAGCAGGTACTCCATCACGCCGTATGAGGGCTTGTCGGGATCGGGCGATGCGCCGATCATCGCGATGACGCAGGTCTCGCCGAGAATCTCGGCCGGAGTCGAATCGGGTCCCATCACATGCCTTCCCAGGGGTGGACGTCATCACCGAGCGTGGCGGATTCACTCATCCACGACGCGGCGTGCATACCGTACGCCTCGCGCAGCACGAGTTCGGCACTTTGCAGCGCGCCTTGCACCCATCCCTGGTTCAGCGAGAAGCAGTCACCGCAGATGTGAATGGGCGTGG
>CAIPNN010000152.1 GCA_903866425.1 uncultured Actinomycetes bacterium | reverse complement strand
CAGCAGCGGCGTCACGGGCGTGGCCGGTGACGTGTACGAGAAATCCGGGTTGGTCTCGACTCCCGCGCGGAATATCTTTGCCATGGGCGAAGTAGGGCTGACGGCCCTGGCTGTGGACGGCAGCGGGTGCCTGATCTACGCCAATACCAACGGCGACATCAAGCGCAGTTCGTCAATTGCCTCCTGCACGCAGACCACGCTGCTCTCAGGGGCCGGCCACCCGATCGCATCGCTGTGGATTGTGGAGGCGCCGAGCACCACCGGCACCCCGACGGTCTCCGGTTCGGGAGCCACCGACAGTGCGCTCACATGCAACGACGCCACGTGGGCCGCCGACGTTCCCGGTGCGCGCCTCTCCCGCACGCCGGGCACGCGCACCTACACATGGCAGCGTGATGGCGTCACGGTGTCCGGCGCTGCGGCGTCCACCTACACGCCCACCGCGGCGGGTTCGTACACCTGCGCCATCACCGGCACCAATGTGGCCGGCAGTGGTACGAGCGGTACATCAGCTGCCCTCGCGGTGACCGCACCGGCAATCCCCGTCGCCCCATCAACCCCCTCGTCGTCGGCCTCCACCGCCTCGGTGCCATCGGCGCCGAGCACACCCACCGCTGCGCGGTCGGGCACGAGCGCCATCACGGTGAAGTGGGCGGCCCCGGCATCTGATGGCGGGTCTGCCGTGACCGGCTACACGGTGACGGCGTCGCCCGGTGGCAGGACGTGCACGAGCGCCACAACATCGTGCAAGGTCACCTCGCTCACGAACGGCACCAAGTACACCTTCACGGTGGTGGCCACGAACGCGGTGGGCACCAGCAGCGCATCGGGATCGAGTGCCTCCGCATACCCGTATGCATCGCTGAAGGTGGCCTGGAAGATGAGCGGCAAGAAGGCCACCGCGACCTGGAAGCCCGTCAGCGGCGCGAAGTCGTACACCGTCACCGGCGGTCTCAAGGGCAAGACAGCGAAGAGCGGCAAGTGCACGAAGACCAAGACGAAGGTCACGTGCACCGTCACGCTGACGAAGGGGACCAACACCCTTACGGCTGCGGCACGCAACGCCAAGAAGGCCAACATCGCCATGGCCACCACGACCAAGAAGGTGAAGTAGGGCCCCGCAACCGCACGCGACGTCTATTCTCCCGCGCGGAGAGGTGGCAGAGCGGTCGAATGCGGCGGTCTCGAAAACCGTTTCGGGCTATACGGTCCGACGGGGGTTCAAATCCCCCCCTCTCCGCTCACGCGGTTGACGCATGAAACCCCGCGGCACCATCTGCGCGGGGTTTCATGCGTCCCGTGCCATAATCCCGTCCGTTACGTGGCATAAGGACCACTGATACGGAGAGGGATATGGGACTCAGCATCAACCAGACCGTGCCGGACTTCACGGCAGAGACCACCGAGGGCACGATCAACTTTCACGAGTGGATCGGCGACTCATGGGCCGTGCTCTTCTCGCACCCCAAGGACTTCACGCCCATCTGCACCACCGAGCTCGGCTACATGGCCCGCATCAAGCCCGAGTTCGACAAGCGCGGCGTGAAGATCATCGGCCTGTCCGTTGACTCGCTCGACAACCACGGCGCATGGGCCAAGGACATCGAGGAGACCCAGGGCACCGCTCCCAACTATCCCCTCATCTCCGACACCGACTTCGCCATCAGCAAGGCCTACGGCATGCTCGAGGCCGACGTCGAGGGCGACGCCCTGGTGCGCACGCCCGCCGACAATCAGACGGTGCGCAACGTGTTCGTGGTCGGTCCCGACAAGAAGCTCAAGCTTCTGCTCGTGTACCCCATGACCACCGGTCGCAACTTCGACGAGGTGCTGCGCGTCATCGACTCGCTGCAGCTCACCGCCAAGCACAAGGTGGCCACCCCGGCCCAGTGGCAGCAGGGCGACGACGTCATCATCGCCGGCTCGGTGGACAACGAGGCCGCGAAGGAGATCTGGCCCGACGGCTGGCAGGAGCCCAAGCCGTACATCCGGATCGTGCCGCAGCCCAAGTAGTTCCCGTGGCGTCCGCTTGAGGCGGATTGCCGTGTTTGGATAGCCTTGAGGGAAGGAGCTTCCTTCCCTCAAGGCATGTCCAGTTCTCCCAACACCCGCCGACTGTCCCCGGCGACAGTCATCGCCACCATCGCGCTCGTTGTGGCGCTTGGTGGCACCACCTATGCCGTCACGGCACTGCCGAAGAACTCGGTGGGCAACGCGCAGCTCAAGAACGGCGCGGTGAACAGCGCGAAGGTGAAGGACAAGTCGCTGTTGGCGTCCGACTTCAAGCCGGGGCAGCTGGCGAAGGTGTTCCCGACAGCGGTTGGCCCGACCGGGCCCGCAGGGGCCACAGGGGCCCAAGGGTCTCCGGGTCCTGCCGGTCCCGTGGGGGATACGGGAGCGCAGGGAGCAGCCGGTGCGCAGGGGCCTGCTGGGCCGAGCTACGGGTTCAGCGTGGAGGCCGCGCCGACAAACTCGGTCACGGGGTGTGTGACCGTAGACCTCGCCACTGGCGTCATCTCCCCCACGCGCACCGTGCGTGTCTGGATCTCGGGGCAAGGCCGCCTGAGTTCCGACGGTGCCACGGCGGCCCGACTGGT
>CAIPNN010000151.1 GCA_903866425.1 uncultured Actinomycetes bacterium | reverse complement strand
GTTGCCGTCGCCCGCGTGGAACACGTTGAGGCAGATGAGCCCCTCGCGGTCGGTGATGTCGATGATGGCCTCCATCACCTCCACCAGTCGCGAACGCGGCACCACGCAGTCGTGCAGGAAGTAATTGGGCTTCACCCGCGCGCAGGCACCGAACGCGCTCTTGCGCGCCTTCCACAACAGGGCGCGCTCCTCTTCATCCTGCGCCACCCGCACGTCGCCCACGTTGTTGGCGGCGGCCACGCGCTGCACGGCCTCCGTGCCGGCCTCGACATCTGCCGGAGTGCCGTCCACCTCGACCAGCAGGGCGGCTGCGGCGTCCACGGGCAGGCCTGCGTTCACGAACGGCTCGATGGTGCGCAGCATGTTGCGGTCCATCATCTCGAGCGATGCCGGCACCACGCCTGCGGCAATCACCTGCTCAACAACCGCTGCGGCGTCGGCCACGGTGGGGAAGTCGAGCAGCATGGTGCGGATGGCCGGGGGCTCAGGGGTGAGGCGCACGCAGATGCGCGTGACGATGCCCACCATGCCCTCGCTGCCCACCACCACGCCACGCAGGTCGTAGCCGGGCGGGTCGGGTGCCGGGCCACCGAACTGCACCACCTCGCCGTCGGCCATCACCATCTGCATGCCCAGCACGTGCTGGTTGGTCACGCCGTAGGCCAGGCAGTGGGGGCCACCGGCGTTGGTGCCCACGTTGCCGCCGATCGAACACGCCTGCTGGCTCGACGGGTCGGGCGCGTAGAACAGGCCCAGGTGTGCCACCGCGGTGCTGATGTCGAGGTTCAGCACGCCGGGCTCCACCCAGGCGCAGGCGTTGGGCACATCGATCTCGATGATGCGGTTCATGCGCGTGAGCGAGATGACCAGTGCACCCGCGAGCGGCACGGCGCCACCGGTGAGCCCGGTGCCCGATCCGCGCGGCACCACATCGAGGCCTGCGGCGGCGGCCACGCGCATGCAGCCGGACACCTCGTCGGTGTTGGCCGGCAGCACCACCAGCCCGCAGTCGCCATCGTCCTGAATGGATCCGTCGCGGCCGTACAAGGTGATGGCGATATCACCCGTCAGCACGTGCTCGCGGCCAACGACGGCCGCAAGCTCCGATGCCACATCGCGCGCGGTGGTGGTCACCGCGCCGCCGCCGCGATGCGGGCCACCGCAGCCTCGCCGGCCTCAATGGCCGTCACCACAGTGCCGCCGCGCGCAAGTTCCATGCCATCCAGGCCCCACAGCCACTGCGGTGCGTGCACCACGTCGTTCACGCGGTCGGCCTCCACCAGGGGGTAGGCGCGCGGCATGCGGATCACACGCAGGGCGCGGAAGTCGGATGCATCGTCGGTCCACCCAAGCGGGTCGACCAGCGACGCCTTGACCGCCTCGACCAACTGCTCGTCGGTGAGCGGCCACCACGGGTCGTCGTCGGTGGCGCTGCCGTACACCTCGGCGCACAGCACCGTACGGCCGGCGGGCACCAGCCCCGGGTCCCAGTTGCGGAACTCCGCGATGCGGCTGAAGGGCACGCGGCGGTCGGCCACCTGAATCCAGGCCTCGTCGGTGAGTCGCTCACGGTCGGCCACCAGGTACACGAGCGTGACGGCCCGCTGGGTGACGGGCACCAGCAGGCCCTCGGGTGCCGGCGGGTCGGCGGCGGCCACCACCGCGCCCGGTGTGATGGCGCAGATGACCGTGGGCGCCTCGAGCACCGACGCCGTGCCGTTCTCGATTGCGATGCCAGTGACCCGGCCACCATCGTGGTGCAGGCCGGTGACCCGCGTGCCCAGGCGGATGTCGCCCCCGGCCCGCCGCACGCCATCGGCCATGGCGTCCATGAGCGCGCCGATGCCGCCCTCGGGGTACCAGAACCCGTTGGGTGCCTGCTGCTCGTCACGCAGCTTGCGCGCGCGGTCGGCCGAGATGACCTCGAGCGGCCATCCATCCACCTTCTCCATGTACGGGCGGATGACGTGGTCGCGAAACGCCACGCCCACGTGCGAGCCCAGCTCGCCAGCGGCGGTGCCATCGTCGGCCACCAGATCGTCGGGCGCCGCAGGCATCTGGTCGATGTAGCGGCCCGGCGTGATGCGGCCGTGCTGCATGCGGGCAACCGGGCGATCAACCCACAGCATGGGCCGGTCGGTGATGGCTTCGGCCCACGCCACCCGTGCCGGATCGTGGATGAACGGGATGTGGCCACCCAGGTCGAATCGGCAGCCATCGCCCTCAAGCGTGCGGCACAGGCCACCCACCTGATCGGCGCTCTCGACCACGGTGACGGATGCCCCGTCGCGGGCCGCGGCGAGCGCAGCCGAGAGGCCCGCTGGGCCCCCGCCAAGCACCACGACGTCGCTGCGTTCCGCCATATCCGGCACGGTGCCTTCTTGAGGGACGAGTTGCAAGCCGTCACGGGCCCTGATGTGACTATCCTCGCCCACGTGCCGCGACCTTCCGTGCCCGCCATCTGCGCCGCCGGCCTCGCTGTGCTCCTCGCCACCGCCGGCACCGCATCTGCGAGTACCGGCACCGGCATCGCCTCGTCGGGAGCGCGCTGGACCGTGCTGGTCATCGCCGCCGTGCTCATCGCGGTGGGCGGCCTCGCGATCGTGCGCACCATGTGGGGTATGCGTGCGCCACTGAAGCCCGGTGCAACCGAGGGCACCGAGACCATGTGGCTGCTGCTGCCGTTGGTAGGTGCCATCGCCCTTGTGGTGTGGATCGCCGTGGGTATCTCGTGAGCGACGTGGCCGTCAACGCCCCGCCACCGGGGCTGCTGCGTGACCTGATCACGCTCACCAAGCCGCGCATCATCTCGTTGCTGCTGGTCACCACGGTGTGCGCCATGTTTGCCGCGCAGCAGGGCGTCCCGAATGGCTGGCTCATCGTGTGGGCGCTCATCGGTGGCTATATGAGCGCGGGCGGGGCCAACACCATCAATCAGTTCGTCGACCGCGACATCGACGCGGTGATGGGGCGCACCGAGCGCCGGCCCATCGTGATGGGCCGCATCTCGGCGGGCTGGGCGCTCACCTACGGGCTCGCCCTGGTCGCGGGCAGCGTGCTGGTGTTCGGGTTCGGTACCACGTGGGCGGCTGCCGGGCTGTCGCTGGCCGGCGTTGTGCTCTACGTGTTCCTCTACACGCTCTGGCTCAAGCGCACGACGATCCACAACATCGTCATCGGCGGTGCGGCGGGTGCTGTTCCGCCGCTTGTGGGCTGGGCGGCCATCACCGGCGACGTCACCATCGGTGCCTGGCTCCTGTTCGCCATCGTGTTCTTCTGGACGCCGCCGCACTTCTGGGCGTTGGCGCTCATGCTGAAGCGCGACTACAGCGACGCCGGCGTGCCCATGCTGCCGGTGGTGTACGGCGAGGCCGCCACTCGCGTGCAGGTGCTGCTGTGGACGATCCTGATGGTGGGCATCACGCTGCTGCCGGTGGCGGCCGCCACGGCCGGGCTGGTGTACCTGGTGGCCGCCGTCATTCTGGGCGGGGCGTTCCTCTACATGGCCTGGCAGTTGCTGCGCACAAAGGGTGAGGGGCCGTGGGCGTCCATCACCTTCCACTATTCGCTGTTGTATCTGGCGCTGCTGTTCGTGGCGCTGGCAGTGGACGCCGCGGCGTGAGCGGGTCCGGCCGCCGGGGCGTCGGCCGCGCGGGGTTCTTCCTGTCGCCGCTTGGCATCGTGTTCACCACGGTGCTCATCGACCTCATCGGGTTCGGCATCGTCATCCCCATCGTGCCGCTGTACGCACAGAAGTTCGGGGCCTCGCCGGTGCAGATCGGCTTGCTCACCGGCTCGTACGCGCTGATGCAGTTGATCTTCGCGCCCATCTGGGGGCGGGTGTCCGACCGCTTCGGGCGTCGCCCCGTCATTCTGGGATCGCTGGTGGGATCGTCGGTGGCGTGGCTCATGTTCGGGTTCGCCGGTGCGCTGTGGGTGCTGTTCGTCGCCCGAATCCTCGACGGCATCTCCGGCGCCTCGTACGCCGCCGCGCAGGCCTACGTGGCCGACATCACCACCGACGAGGAACGCGTGCGTGGCATGGGGCTCATCGGTGCCGCCTTTGGCCTCGGCTTCATCATCGGCCCCGGAATCGGCGGGGCGCTCGGTGCCATTGACCCACGCCTGCCCTTCATCGTTGCCGCTGCGGTGGCCATGCTCAACTTCGGCATTGCCTATAAGCGCCTGCCGGAGAGCCGCCCGCCTGGATCGCGCACCGGTGCCTCGGAGTCGCGCTGGAGCTCGCTGGGCAAGGCGGTGGTCTCACGCAATATCGGGCCGCTCATCTGGATCTCATTCCTCGGCAGCCTCGGCTTTGTGGGCATGGAGTCGGTGTTCGCGCTCTACGGCAACCACAAGTTCGGCTTCGGCCTGGCCCAGACGGGCCTCATCTTCATGTTCATCGGCGTGTTCGCCGCCATCGTGCAGGGCGGCGTGGCGCACCGGCTGACCGCTCGTATGGGGGAGTGGCCCGTGATGCGCATGGGCCTGTGGCTCACCGCTGCGTCGCTCATCCTGCTGGGGCTCGTGGACCATGTGTGGGCGCTGCTGCCCGTGCTGGCGCTGCTTGCACTGGGGTCGGGGCTCACATTCCCCACCATCTCGGCCCTGGTTTCGCAGCGCTCGCCCGATGCCGCGCAGGGCGGAGCCCTGGGCGTGCTGGCATCGGCAGGCGGCCTCGCGCGCCTCATCGCGCCCATTGGCGCCACCGTGCTGTTCCAGGTGGTGGGCATCTCATCACCCTTCATCATCGGCGGTCTGCTGTTTGTGGCCTGCGGGGTGATGGCCGCGTCGCGACTGGTGCGCCCGGCGCCCGCGACGTGACGCAAGGTGCCGTGATGCCCCACCGCGGGACCCATCAGGGACAAGCGCCCCCCCAACCGAGGGCGCATCGGCGTCTGCTCACGGTCGCACCGGCCGGATTGCGGTTGTAGGCTGCCCTCCGTGTACAAGAGCAAGCACCTTCTTCCGATCGTCATCATCGGCCTTGTCGTCGGGGCACTCACCGCCGCGCAGGCACTGCTGATCGACTGGCTGCCGCCCGCCACGAGCGAGCAGGCTGAGCGCAGTTTCACCCTCCTGTGGGTGCTCTTCTGGTCCAGCGCCGTGTTCTTCGTGATCGTGACCGCGGTCATCATCTATTCGATCTGGAAGTTCCGCGCAGCCGATGACGACCTGAGCGAGGGTCCGCCGATTCATGGCAACACCAAGCTCGAGGTGGTCTGGACGGCGGTTCCGTCGATCGTCCTCGTGGCCATCGCCGTGTACGGCTACATCGTGCTCGACCGCAACGAGGCCGTCGCCGCGGGCAACCTGAAGGTTGACGTGTACGCGCAGCAGTTTGCGTGGACCTACGGATACCCCGAGGCGGGTATCCAGACCGGCGTTCTCAAGGTGCCGGTCAACCGTCAGATGGAGCTTCACGTGCGCTCCCGCGACGTGATTCACGACTTCTGGGTGCCGGAGTTCGGCATCAAGGGTGACGCCGTCCCCGGCATCGACCACGTGCTGTGGATCAACCCGACCAAGATCGGCACCTACCCCGTGGTGTGTGCAGAGCTCTGTGGCGTTGGCCACGGCGTCATGCGATCCAAGGTGGACGTGGTGTCGCAGGCCGACTTTGACGCGTGGCTCGCGAAGAGCAAGGCGAAGGTGGCGGGCAACGCCGCGGCCGCTGCTGCTGCTGAGAAGGCCGCCAACGCACCCGGCGATGTCCCCGCCGGCAAGACCATCTTCGAGGCCAAGTGCGGCGGTTGCCACGCGGGTCTCGGTACCGAGGCCGGTGGAGTGGGTCCCCAGTTGACGGGCGCCCCGCTCACACTGGACGGTGTGAAGACCCAGATCACCAATGGCAAGGGCGCAATGCCCGGTGGCATCGTCAGCGGCACCGACATGGCTGATGTCGCCGCCTACGTGATGTCGATCAAGTAGCCCTACCCGACCCCGAGCGAACCAGGCATATGGCAACTCACTCACCCGCACACGCTCCCGCCGGCCCCGGCGGACACGTCCACCACGAAGACCCGCGCCCGGTCTCGTACTGGTGGCGCCGCGCGTTCGTGGGCGTCATCTTCGGTGTGCTGGGCTCGTTCCTGCTCGTGTTCCTGCTCCGGGCCCTCTTCGGCATGACGCCGCTGTGGGACGGCGGCGTCATGGCGGGTGTTGCCGGCCTTCTGGGTGGTATCGGGTTCCTGTGGGGTATCGGGTGCTTCGACACCTGGCTGTCATGGGCGAGGGGTAACCCCCTCACGGAGGACCACTCCTTCCACGGCGTGAGCAACTGGAAGCAGTACTTCCGCATCAACACCGACCACAAGGTCATCGGCATTCAGTACCTCGCCATGACCCTGTTCTTCATGGTGTGCGGTGGAATCATGGCGCTGCTCATCCGCACCGAGCTCGCCGCCCCCGGCCAGCAGATCGCCGACGGCCAGACGTACAACGGGCTCCTCAGCATGCACGCCACGCTGATGATCTTCGTGTTCGCCGTACCGGTGTTCGGCGGTATCGCCAACTACGTGCTGCCGATCATGATCGGCGCCAAGGACATGGCGTTCCCCCGCCTCAACGCACTGTCGTTCTGGTTCCTGCCGGTCGCCGGCTTCATGTTCCTCGCCGCCGCCTTCGTCGGCTGGTTCGGCGCCGCCTGGACGGCCTACCCGCCGCTGGCCTCGCAGGGCCTCGAGGGGCAGACGCTGTTCGAGTTGGGTGTGCAGTTCGCCGGTGCGTCGTCAATTGCGACGGCGATCAACTTCCTGGCCACGCTCATCACCATGCGCGCGCCGGGGATGACCATCTGGCGCATGCCGATTCTCGCGTGGGCCACGGGTGTGACCAGCGTGCTTGCCGTCTTCGCCACGCCGTTCATCGCCGGGTCGCAGTTCCTCACGATGTTCGACCGCCTCATGGGCACGAATTTCTTCGTGCCCGACCAGGGCGGCGACGTCATCATGTACCAGCTCATCTTCTGGTTCTACAGCCATCCAGCGGTGTACATCATGCTGCTACCGGGCTTCGGAATCATCAGTGAGGTCATCGCGACATTCGCGCGAAAGCCGCTCTTCGGGTATCGGGCCATGGCGTTTTCGCTTGTGGCCATCGCGGTGCTGGGATTCGGCGTGTGGGCGCACCACATGTTCGTGTCCGGCATGGCGGCCTGGCTGCGCGTGCCGATGATGGTGACCACCATCATCATCGCGGTGCCCACCGGCGTGAAGATGTGGTCGTGGCTCGCGACATTGTGGCGAGGAAAGATCCATATGAAGCCACCCATGCTGTGGGCACTCGGCTTCCTGTTCACCTTCCTCATCGGTGGCCTCTCGGGCGTGTTCAACGGCATCGTGCCGGCCGACATCCACGTGTCGGACACCTACTTCGTGACCGCCCACCTGCATTACGTGCTGTACGGCGGCACCGTGTACACCGTGTTTGCGGGCATCTACTACTGGTTCCCCAAGGCGACCGGGCGCATGCTCAACGAGCGCCTGAGTCAGTGGCATTTCTGGCTCACCTTCATCGGCACGCAGATCACCTTCATGCCCATGCACTGGCAGGGCCTGCAGGGCATGCCCCGCCGTGTGGCCGACTACGACCCCCGATTCGAGCTCGTCAACTCGATTGAGACCGTCGGGTCGTACATGCTCGGCATCGCGACGATCATCTTCTTCTACAACGTGTACTGGTCGCTCAAGCACGGTGACCGCGCCTCGTGGAACCCCTGGCGCGGCCGCACGCTCGAGTGGATGGTCAGCAGCCCGCCGCCGCTGTTCAACTTCGACGTCATCCCGCAGGTCGTGGGTGGCCCGTACCAGTACGGCATCAAGGACGCACGCCACGCCGTGGTGTTCGCGCCCGAGGAGTTCGGCGGTGAGCTCACCGAGGACACCCGTTACCCGGTGCTGGTCATTGCCAATGAGGCGCTGTCGTCGCAGACCCTTGTTGACGAGATCCGTTCACGGAATGCCGATGGCCTCTGGTCGTTCGAGATTCTCGTGCCGCTGGGTGACAGCGACCGTGTCATCGCCGAGCGCCGTCTGGCCACCACGCTCGCCGCCCTGTCTGAGTACGGCGTGTCGGCCACCGGTCGCGTCGCCGAGGGCGACGTGGTCGCCGTGGGCGGCGCCGAGGGCAAGGCGCGCCAGCCGCACGAGATCGTGGTTGCCACCCTGCCGCTCAACTCGAGCGCATGGATGCGTCAGGACGCCGTCGACCGCATTCGCAAGGCATCCGGCAACGTGCCCACCACGCACTTCATCGTGAACGGCGATGACGCCCGCGCAATCGGCGCTGCGTCGTCCCTGCCGCTCACCATGATCGTGGCCACCGAGGCCGTGGGCGCTGAGGCGCTTGCAGCGGCAGTGATGGCCCGTTCGGACGCCCAGCCGGGTCGCTTCAGCATCGTCTGCCCGCTCGACCTGCCGCAGCCGCGTTGGGGCGTGGAGTCGAGCGAGATCCGCCGTGACGCCGGCGAGCGCATGACCGCAACGGTCAATGCACTGGTGTCGAGTGGCGTGCAGGTGCAGGGTGAGGTGATGGACGACGGCCCCGCCGCCGCCCTGCCGCTCGCCATTGATGCCCTGAAGCCCGCGCAGATCGTGATCGCCGGTGTCAACGGCGAGGCACGCGCTCTCGCCGAAGCCGCCGCGGCTGCTGCCGGGGACATCCCGGTTGACACCGTCAATCTCGGCGCCCACGCGGGGAGCTAGCCAATGGCCACCACTGCAGGTCAGGCACCGGTCGCCTCACACGGCCAGGAGACGCACGGCAAGAAGCACGGCCTGAACGCCGAGCTCATCGCAATGCTGCTGTTCATCGGCTCCGAGCTCATGCTGTTCGCGTCGCTCTTCACGGCCTACTTCTTCATCCGGTACGGCGTGGCCAACGAGACCTGGCCGCCACTGAAGAAGGATGGCGAGCCCTTCGAGCTGCCGGTGCTGCTCACGGGAATCAACACGGCCATTCTGGTGGGGTCCTCGTTCACCCTGTGGTGGGGCGAGAAGTGCCTGAAGGCGGGCGACCGTCAGGGCCTCATCCGCGGGCTGTGGATCACCATCCTCATGGGTGGCACGTTCCTGCTGATTCAGCTCAACGAGTACGCGCACCTCGGCTTCACCCCGCAGGACCGCGCATTCTCCGGCGCCTTCTACACGCTCACCGGATTCCACGGCGCACACGTTGCCGTGGGTCTGATCGTGCTCAGCATGTGTCTGCGCCGTGCCTACAAGAACGACTTCACCGCCACGAACCACACGCCGCTGGCCGCGGGTTCGTACTACTGGCACTTCGTCGACATCGTGTGGGTGCTCCTCTTCCTTCTCGTCTACGTCATCTAGGTACCCAGTGCGCTCACGCCTCATCGCCACATCGTCTGCCCTGGTCATCCTGGGCGCCGCCGCACTGCTCAGCGGTTGCGGCGCGTCGTCTGCGATTGACTCGGCCGACACCGCCGCCGGCAAGACGAAGTTCGTCGGGGCCTGCGGTGGCTGCCACACGCTCGCCGATGCCGGCACCAAGGGTGTCATCGGGCCGAACCTCGACGACGCCTTCCGTGAGTCGCGTCAGAACGGCTTCAAGGACACGCAGTTCTTCGGCGTGGTGAAGCGCTGGATTGAGGTCGCCCCGCAGGCGCCCGCTCCCGGCTCGTACCCGCAGGCGATGCCGCAGAACCTCGTGGAGGGTCAGGACGCCGTCAACGTGTCTGCGTATGTGGCCGAGGTGGCGGGTACCAACGACGAGAGCGACGTGTACCCCATCACTCCGGCGGTGGCAGGCACGCTGCCGCCGCCCGGTAAGGGCCCTGCCACGCCCGCCGACGGGGGCGCCGAGAAGCCGTGACCCCGGTGGACGCCGCGACGCTCGACGGCGCGCGCGTCCTTGTGACCGGCGCATCGCGTGGGTACGGCGCGGCCATCGCCCGTGCGCTGGCCACCGAGGGTGCGTACCTGCTGCTGACTGCCACTGACGCATCCCGGCTGGGGGCGGTGGCTGAGGAGTGCCGGGGACTCGGCGCCGCGGAGGTGCAGTGCCTCGCGCTCGATCTGGGCGATGCGGCGTCGGTGGACGCACTCACCGCCGAGGTTGCCGGCCTGGTGCCGCGCCTTGAGGGCGTGGTGCTGAACGCGAGCATCGTGGGTGCCCGCGGCCCCATCGCGGAGATCTCCCCGACCGAGATGGAGGCCGCCATCGCGGTGAATGTCACCCACCAGCTGCGCCTCATTCACGGCATCGAGCCGCTCATCGCCCGGGGCGCCGGTGTGGTGGTGGTCACCTCCGGCGCGGCTGCCAAGCCCGGGCGCGGTGCCTATGGAGTGACCAAGGGGATGATGGACGTGGTCGCCGATGTGTTGCGGGAGGAGTGGGCCGACCGCGAGGTGCGTGTGGTGCGGGTGAACCCCGGTCCGCTGCGCACCGACATGCGTGCGGCCGTGTACCCCAACGAGGACCCGGCCACCGTGCCCCCGCCCGCCGAACGCGTGCCCCCGGTCATTGCGGTGCTGAAGGGCGCCGACCCGGGCCCTCGTATTCAGGCATCGGAGTGGGGTCTCTCGTGAGCGCTGCCGACCCGCGGTACGCCCGCCCGATTCCCGCGCTGGCCCGGCCCGCAGGCTGGCAGGACGTCACCATCGACCCGGTGGATGAGCCACTGGTGCCCGTGGCCGACATCGGCGGTCGTGTGATCGAGGACCCGCAGTACTTCGCCTGGGGCCTGCCCGGCGCGCTGCCCGGATGCTGGCTGCGCCAGGGCGTGGCCGATCGCCTGTCCGCTGCGGCCGGCTCGCTGCCCGACGGTCTGATGCTGCTGGTGTGGGATGGCTGGCGCAGTATCGAGACTCAGGGCGCCCTGTTTGAGGCCTACATCGAGGACCTCGCGGCCCAGTACCCCGATTTCACGCGCGATCAGCTTGAGGACGCCGCGCGCACGTACGTGACGCCGCCACGCCCGGAGCACCACGCGCCACCCCCGCACTTCACTGGCGGCGCGGTTGACCTCACGCTCGCCGACGCCGATGGCCGCCCGCTCGACCTGGGCACCGACTTCGACGCCTTCGTGCCCGAGGCCGGCGCCGCTGCGCTTGAAGACATCGACATGCCCGCCCGCGCCAACCGCCGCCTGCTCTTCTGGGCCATGCACGATGAGGGCTTTACGGCCTACATCGAGGAGTGGTGGCACTTCGACTTCGGCAATCAGTTCTGGGGCAGCGTGACCGGTCGGAATGCGCGGTATGCGGGCATTTCGGTGCCGACGGCATAGGATCGGGCCCGATGTCCACCTCCACGCCCGCTCCGCGCCGGGCCACGGGAGCGCAGGTGGTGCCCGCGCTCCTCGGGCTCGTCCGGTTTCAGCACACGGTGTTCGCGTTGCCATTCGCCTTCGCGGGCGCGCTGATGGCCCGCAACGCGTGGCCGCCACTCAGCGTGCTCGGGTGGATTCTGCTGGCCATGGTGGGTGCACGGTCGCTGGCCATGGCCATCAATCGGCTGGTCGATCGCCAGGTGGACGCTCGCAATCCGCGCACGGCCAGCAGGCATATCCCATCGGGCCGGCTGTCGGTCAATCAGGTGCGCGTGTTCGCGCTGGTGAGCCTGGCCGCGCTGCTCGTGGCGGTGTCGCAACTGCCGCGCATCACCTGGTGGCTGTGGCCCATCCCCGTGGTGCTGTTCGTCATCTACCCCTACACCAAGCGCTTCACGTGGGCGTGCCATCTGGTGCTCGGTATCTCCATTGGCATTGCCCCCATCGGCGGTTGGATTGCCGTCACCGGTGCCTTCGCCTGGGCCCCCGTGCTGCTCTGGGCTGCGGTGGCCGTGTGGATCGGCGGCTTCGACGTCATCTACGCGCTGCTCGATGTGGCGAGCGACCGGGTGGAGGGCATCAACTCGGTGCCGGTGCGGTTTGGCGAGGCGAGGGCGCTGCGCATCGCCGCTGCCTGCCATGTGCTCACCGTGGTGCTGCTGGTGCTTGCGGGCGTTGCGGCGTCGGTGACCTGGCCCTATTACGTGGGCATCGCGGTGTGTGCGGCGATCCTCGCGTGGGAGCACCTGCACGTGCGCCCGGGTGATGTGGGTCGCATCAATGCCGCATTCGGCAACGCGAACATGGTGATGTCGCTCGTGTTCTTCGTTGGCGTGGTGGCGGAGGTGGCCGTTGCCTGACCTCCTCGTATCGGCCCGCGGTGTGGTGCATGCGTACGGCGACCGGCGTGCGGTGTCTGCTGTTGATCTTGATGTGGCCGCGGGCGAGCGCGTGGCCATTGCCGGCCCCAACGGGGCGGGCAAGAGCACGTTGCTGCGCATGGTGGCCACCCTGCTGCGTCCCCGTGCCGGGTCGCTCACCGTGATGGGTGAGGAGTTGCCCAAGGGCGCCCGACGCGCACGCATGGGCATCGGCTACCTGGCGCACGATCCCCTGGCCTACCTCGACCTGAGTCCTCGCCAGAACCTGCAGCTGTATGCCGACCTGTACGGCGTGCCGGATGCGGCCGATCGCATTGAGGAACTGCTCGACCGGGTTGATCTCATCGCCCGTGCCGAGGATCCGGTGCGCGTGCTCAGCCGGGGCATGAATCAGCGCCTTGCCCTTGCGCGCATGCTGCTGCATCAGCCGCAGCTGCTGCTGCTCGACGAGCCCCACGCCAGCCTCGACGCATCGGGCACCGCGCTGCTGGACGCCGAGCTTGGCGCCGCGCGCGCCGATGGCCGCGGTGCGGTCATCGTGACCCACGAGGTTGAGCGCATCGCGCAGGTGGCCGATCGCCTGGTGGTGATGCGCGCCGGGCGCGTGGTGGCCGACGAGCCGGTGGCAGGCCGGGGCCCGGCCGAGATCCGTGCGCGCTACGAGCAGGTCATCGCATGAGTACGGCCACCAACCACCCCCGCTGGACGCGTCAGCTGGCCGGTCTCGTGCGCAAGGACCTGCGCCTCGAACTCCGCACCAAGGAGACCGTGGTGGCCATGGTGCTGTTTGCCGTGATCACCCTCACCATCATGCAGTTCGGGTTCGGTACGCGTGACGACGACCTCACGCGATTTACCGGTGGCCTCATGTGGGTGACGTTGGCCTTCACCGCCGTGCTGGGCGTGGGGCGCTCGTACGTGGCCGAGCGCGAGCAGCGGGTGCTCGACGGCCTGCTGGTGTCGCCCATTCCACGCGTGGTGCTCCTGGCGGCCAAGGCCATCGCCATCGTCATCTACATGGCGATTGTGGAGGTGGTGGTCATCCCACTGGTGGGCATCTTCTTCGTGAAGGGCCCGTACTGGGATTCCATTGGCTGGATCGCCCTGGTGGCGCTGCTCGCCAATGTCTGCATCGCCCTCTCCGGCACGCTTTTCAGCGGTCTGGCCCTGTTCACGCGTGCACGTGACCTCATTCTTCCGGTGCTCTTTCTGCCCGCGCTGGTGCCGGTGGTCATCGCCGCTGCAGGTGCGACACATGCCGTGGCTGCAGGGGCAAATGACATGGCGGACTACCGGGGGTACTGCCTGTTCCTCGTGGCCTACGCCATACTGTTCCTCCTTGTCTGCGTCGCCACCTACGATGCCGTCTTCGACGACTGAAAAGACCCGCTCAGGGCGGGTTCCCGGCGCGCGCGCGGCCCTCATCTGGGGGGTCATCGCCGCGGTGCTGGTGACCGTGTCCACCATCGGTGTGTTCCTCGTGGCACCGGAAGACGCGGATCAGGGCGTTATTCAGCGCATCTTCTACTTCCACGTGGCCATCGCCCTGGTGTCGCTGGTGGCGTTTGCGGTGGCCTGCGTGGCCGGCATTTTCCTCCTGCGCACCCGTTCGGCCCGCTGGGATGACGTGGGTGACGTGGCAATTCGCCTGGGCCTGCTCTTCTCGGTGCTCGTGGTGATCACGGGGTCGATCTGGGCCAAGGCATCGTGGGGCACGTGGTGGGTGTGGAGCGACCCGCGCCTGGTGACGTATCTCATCGTGGTGCTCATCTACGCGGCGTACTTCGTGCTGCGTTCGTCGGTGGATGACGATCGCCGCATGCGGTACGCGGCCATCTACGCCATCGCCGGTTTCGCATCGGTGCCCCTGTCGTTCTACTCGGTGCGCGTTGCCAACTCGTTTGTGCACCCGGTGGTGTTCACGGGCAGCGGTGCGGCCATGCCAGGGTCAATGCTCATCTGGTTCGTGGTGTCGCTTGCTGCGATGCTTGCGCTATTCATCGCGTTGCTCGAGGTCGAACTGATCGGCCGTCGCGCCGAGCGCGCACTGCGGCGTGTTGCCCTGGCTCTGGAGAACACATGACTGGTGGATCGCAGTACGTGGTTGCCGCCTACGCGGTCATCTGGTTTCTCGTGCTGGCCTACATCGTGATGCTGGGCGCGCGAAGCGCCCGGGTGAGCCGCCAGGTTGAGGCCATTTCGCGGCTGCTTGAGCGCAAGGGCATTGCTCCCGACGACGGGGACGACGGGTGAGCCGCACGCTCTTCCCGGTGTTTCTCGACCTTGACGACCGCCTGGTGGTGGTTGTTGGCGGTGGTGCGGTGGCAACCGAGCGCGCAGCCAAGCTGGCGGCCCATGGCGCCCGAGTGCGTGTGGTGAGCCCCGAGGTGTCGCCGGCCCTGGCGGCGCTCATCGCCGAGGGCACTGTGGTTGAGCACCACCCCCGTGCGTACGCCCACGGCGATCTGGATGGCGCGGTGCTGGTGATTGCCGCCACCGACGTGGCCGACGTGAACGCTGCGGTGCGCCTGCACGCGCTCGCCGCCGGCGCACAGGTGAATGTGGCTGACGACCCCGACGGCTCCACCGCCATCATCCCCGCGCTCATGCGAAGCGGCGATCTGGCAATTGCCATCACCACCGGCGGCGCGAGCCCCGTGGTGTCGCGCCGCATCAGGGAAGACCTGGAAGACCGCTTCGGTCCCGGCTGGGCAGGCCTCATTGATCTTCTGGCGGAGAGCCGCGACGACCTCATCGCCGCGCACCCCGACATCGCCGCCCGCCGCGCCGCGGTGGAGGGCCTCATCGATTCGGGCATCGTCAATCGCATCGCCGACGACGGTGTTGACGCGCATCGCAGTGAGGTACGCGATCTGCTGGGCCTCGCACCGCTGAGCGAGGCCGCCTGATGCCACGCATCGTCGCCCTCGGCGTGTCGCACAAGACCGCTCCCGTGGAGCAGCGCGAGAAGCTGTCGCTCACCGACGCCGCCACGCGCACGCTTGCCCGTCAGCTGGTGCGGCACCCCGACATCGTCGAGGCCGTGGTCATCTCCACGTGCAACCGCACCGAGGCCTACGTGCACGCGCTCGACGCGCCTGCTGCCGAAGAGGCCATCTGCCAGGCGCTCATCGCCGACGGCCGCATGTCGCGGTCTGAGTTCGATTGCATTCGGTACTCCCTGCAGGACGACCGCGCCGTGGGGCATCTGTTCCGCGTGGCATCGAGCCTCGACTCGATGGTGGTGGGCGAGAGCGAGATCCAGGGGCAGGTGCGTGTGGCATGGGAGGTGGCGATGGACGAGGACGCCACCGGCGTGCTGCTCGACCGCCTTTTCCGTCAGGCCCTTGAGACCGGCAAGCGCGTGCGCACCGAGACCAAGGTGGCCGTGCGCCCCGTGTCGGTGTCCACCGTGGCCGCCGACCTCGCGCGCGAGGCACTGCCCGACCTGGGTGGCCGTCGCGGCCTGGTGGTGGGGGGCGGCAGGATGGCCGAGGCCACGGCCCGCGCACTGATGGAGCGCGGGCTGGGTGAGCTCGTGGTGATCAACCGCACGGTGGGCACGGCCCGTGAGATCGCCGAGCGTCTGGGCGGCCTCGGTCTGGGCTTCGACTGCCTGGCCGACGAACTGGGTCAGGCCGATGTGGTGGTGTGTTCCACCGACGCCCCGCATCCGGTGATCTCGGCCGATCAGGTGACCGCCGCGCTGCACGACCGTCCCACGCGCCCCATGGTGCTCATTGACATCGCCGTGCCGCGCGACGTGGAGCCCGCGGCATCTGCCGTGCATGGCGCGGTGCTCTTTGACATTGACGACCTCGAGCGTGTTGTGGCCCAGCACCGTGACGAGCGCCAGGAGCACGCTCGCCGCGCCGAGGTGCTGGTGGACGAAGAGGTCGATCGCTACGCCGAGTGGCGCAGCGGCCTTTCGGTGGCGCCGGTCATCACCTCACTGCGCGAGATGGCCGAGGCTGTGCGCCTGGGCGAGATCGCCAAGGCCGAACGCGGTGAAGGGCTCACCCCTGAAGAGATCGAGCGCCTCGACGCCGTCACGCGCGCGGTGCTCAACAAGTTGCTGCACGAGCCCACCGTGCGCGCCCGCGAGGCGGCGCTGTCGCAGGACGGCCTGCGCCACATCGACTCCCTGCGCTACCTGTTTGGGCTCGACATGCCGGATCGCCCGCCCGCGGCGTCGCAGCCAGACCCGGCTGAGCACGCACGCCGCAGCGGCTGAGGGCGCCAGTGCGCATCACTGTGGCCACCCGCCGCTCCGCCCTTGCCCTTGCGCAGTCGCGCGCCGTGGCCGCATCACTTGAGGCCGCGGGTCACGAGGTGGCGCTCCTTGAGATGACCACCACAGGCGACCGCTGGAGCCTGGCCGGAGCACCCGACCAGCCGGGGGCCGACGTAAAGGGCATGTTCGTGAAGGAACTGGAGGAGGCGCTCCTGGACGGTCGCGCCGACATCGCGGTGCACTCGGCCAAGGATCTGCCCGGCGACCTGCCCAGCGGCCTCGCCGTGCTGGCCACGCCCCCGCGTGAGAACCCGGGTGACGTGCTGGTGGGCGAACCCGGTGGCCTGGCCGCACTGGCACCGGGTGCCCGTGTGGGCACCACCAGCCCGCGCCGCCGCGCGCAGGTGCTGGCGGTACGTCCTGACCTCGAGGTGGTGGAGGTGCGCGGCAACGTTGACACCCGTCTGGCCAAGCTGGATGCCGGCGAGGTGGATGCCATCGTGCTCGCCGCCGCTGGCCTTGCCCGCCTGGGCATCTCGCGCCCCGATGCCGTTGCCCTGCCGGTTGACGCCTGTCTGCCCGCAGCAGGGCAGGGCATCGTGGCCATTGAGGGGCGTGCCGACGACGACGCGGTGCGGGCGGCATGCGCGGCTCTGGACGACCCGTCCTCGCGCGCATGCCTCGCTGCTGAGCGCGCATTCCTCGCGCGCCTGGGCGGTGGCTGCTCCGTACCCGCAGGCGCCCTCTGCACCCGCGATGGCGACTCGCTGCACATGCGCGCGTGGTGGGATGGCTCGGGTCGCAGCGCCGATCTGCACGGCGATGCGGACGATCCGGCTGGGCTGGGTGCCCGTGCCGCAGAGCAGGTGGGGGCCGTATGAGCGAGGGCATGGTCTATCTCATCGGTGCGGGCCCGGGCGACCCCGGCCTCATCACCGTGCGTGGCCGTGCCGCGCTCATGAAAGCCGACGTGGTGCTGTACGACCGCCTGGGCACCGAAGCGCTCATGCACCTGTGCCGGCCCGACGCCCGCCTCATCGACGTGGGGAAGGCACCAGACCGCGTGGCCATGACCCAGGACGACACCACCGCCCTGCTGGTGCAGCTGGGCAAGGAGGGCCACGTGGTGGCCCGCCTCAAGGGTGGCGACCCATTTGTGTTCGGACGCGGCGCCGAGGAGGCCGAGGCGCTCGTGGCCGCCGGCGTGCCGTGCCTGGTGGTACCCGGCATCACCTCCGCCATCGGCGCCCCCTCGGCGGCGGGTATTCCCGTGTCGTACCGCGCCATGGCCACGGGCTTCACGGTGGTCACCGGGCACGAGGACCCGGCGAAGGATGCGGAGCAGAACGACTGGGACCTGCTGGCCAAGTTGCCGCACACGCTCATCGTGCTCATGGGCATGG
>CAIPNN010000150.1 GCA_903866425.1 uncultured Actinomycetes bacterium | reverse complement strand
GGTCCAGACCCTCTTCGAGCTGCTCGTCGGGAGCGGCGTAGGTGAAGCGGATGTGGCCCTCACCGCGGTCGCCGAAGGCGTTACCGGCGACGACACCGACGCCGTAGTCCTCGACGAGGTAGTCGGCGAACTGCTGGGCAGTCATGCCGGTGCCGCGGATGCTCGGGAACACGTAGAACGAGCCGTCAGGCGTCGGGCAGTCGATGCCCTCGATCTCGTTGAACTTGCTCACGACCATGTCACGCTTGGCCTTGAGGCGGGCGGTCTGCTGCAGCACGTGGTCCTGCGGGCCCGTGAGGGCGGCGAGGCCGGCGAACTGCACGAACGCGGGCACGTTGGTGACCGAGTTCTGCTGGAAGATGTCCATGGCCGTGATGAGCTCGGCGTCGGCGACACACCAACCGATGCGGAAGCCGGTCATGATGTACGTCTTCGAGAAGGTGTCCACCACGATGGACTGGTCCTTCATGCCCTCGATGTACGAGATGCTCTCGTGCTTGCTGGGGTCGTAGACCATGTGCGAGAAGATCTCGTCGGTCAGCACCACAACGCCGTGGCGCTTGCAGATCTCGGCGATCTCGGGCAGCTGGCCAACAACCATGCCGTTCGGACGCTGCGGCGTGTTGAGCACGAGCATCTTGGTCTTCGGCGTGATGAGCGCCTCAAGCGACTCAAGGTCGAAGTGGAAGTCGGGCTCCACGAGCGGGGCGTAGACGACCTTACCGCCGGCGTAGGTGATCCAGAACTCGTCGGGCGGGTAGCCCGGGTTCGGGAAGATGACCTCGTCGCCCTGGTCCACGATGGTGAGGAGCGACTGCGTGAGGGCGTGCTTGGCACCCATGGTCACGAGGACCTCTTCACGCTTGGTGGGACGGCCGCGCGAGGTCATCTCCTCGGCGATGGCGTCACGAAGCTCGGGAAGACCCGGGCCCGGCACGTAGCGCACGTGACCGTCGTGAATGGCCTTGGCTGCAGCCTCGTAGATGTGCGGGGCGGGGAAGAACTCGTCGCCCTGGAAGTCACCCTTCTCAAAGTGAAGGATCTTGACGCCGGTGTCGCGCTCGAGGGCCTCGGCCTTGCGCATTGCGGCCCACTGCTTGGGGAGGACGAAGTGCTGGGTACGGCTGGACAGCGCGTCGCGGATGTCCTTGAGAGCATCGCTCATCGGGTCCTGCTCCTTTCGGTGTACTTGCACAGCACGACTATCGGGCTGTGCGGAGAGCGGCGCTCGGCCGCGGGGTTGAAGGTGTGGTTGCCCGCACACGGCGGGCGGCGCGGTTGTACGCACCTGACTGCGAGGCGCCGAGGCGGCGGGACAGCCCGTCTGCGGCGTCGATGACGAGGCGCGCGAGTTCATCCACGCGCTCTGGGGTGACCCGGGTGACCGGTCCGCCGATGCCAAGGGCAGCGACAACCCGGCCGGTGTGATCCCGAATCGGGGCCCCGACGCAGCGGAGGCCCTCGTCGTACTCCTCGTCGTCAACTGCAAAGCCCTGCTCACGGATGTCCGCGAGCTCAGCCAGCAGATGGTCGACGTCGGTTGTCGTCGTACGGGTGTACGACGCCATCCCGTGCGCGCCGGTGATCTCGCGCACCTCATCCTCGCCGAGGTCGGCCAGGAGAACCTTGCCGAGACTGGTGGCATGCGCCGGATACCCACGGCCCATGGCCGACGGAATGCGAAGCGCACGCCGTGTCTCGACCTTTTCGATGTAAATGGCCTCGCCGCGCTCCAGCACGGCAAGGTGTCCGGTCTCGCCGCTCTCCTGCACGAGCCCCTCGAGATACGGCAGCGCCTCATCCCACAGGCTCATCTGCTCGAGCACGATGCCGCCCATCTCGAACATGCGAAGGCCCAGGCGGTAGCGCTGCGACTTCTGGTCGCGCTCCAACAGTCCCACGGCCTCGAGGTTCACCAGAAACCGATGGGCCGTGCTCTTGTGCAGGCCCGTGCGCTCGGCAATCTCGGTAACGCCGAGTTCGGGCTGCTCGGGGCTGAACACGTCGAGAATGGCGCCCACGCGCTCAACCGCCTGGATGCGATAGCGATCCGGTGCCGCGCTGGTTTCGGTGTGGGCGATTGTTGCCATGTCTCGTTCTGCGAAACAACGTCTTGTGACGGTTGCGACGAAGGGCGCATGTGTATCAGCGTGCCCGGGACGCGGCAAGGGCATCCGTCGGCCCATAGGCAGCTGTATCGCCTGGCGAGACTGGGGTTCACGCATGCAATTCGGACCCACTTCGCCAAGCGCGCATCCGCGGGTACCCTGTACGGCCCCAACCTGAATGCGAACCACATGGGAGCCAGCGGCGTGGCATACGAGGACATCCTTTACGAGACCGGCGACGGCCGGGCGACGATCACCATCAACCGCCCGGAGAAGCTCAACGCATTCCGCGCCCAGACCATCCTCGAGCTCGGG